>DAISKX010000282.1:0-5397 GCA_036820725.1 Nitrospiraceae bacterium | reverse complement strand
CGATACCGTGCTGTACTTCGAAGGGGATAAAGGCCACAGTTTCCGCATTCTGCGCGCGGTAAAAAATCGATTCGGATCGACCAACGAAATCGGCGTGTTCGAAATGAAGGAGACAGGTTTGGAGGAGGTGGGCAATCCGTCCGAATTGTTCCTCGCAGAACGACCGCAGCAGACCAATGGCTCCGTGGTCGTCTCGAGCCTGGAAGGAAGCCGCCCGATCCTCGTGGAACTTCAAGCGTTGGTCTCACCGACCTCGTACCCAATGCCGAAACGTATGGCCAACGGCGTGGAATTGAACCGGGTCTCCCTGCTCATTGCCGTGATGGAGAAGCGTTTGGGACTGCATTTGTCAGGGCAGGACGTGTATGTGAACGTTGTCGGCGGGATTCAGATCGACGAGCCGGCGATTGATTTGGGGTTGGTCGCCGCCATCACATCGAGCCTGCGGGAGTCGCCGATTGATCACTATACGATGGTGGTCGGAGAAGTGGGCCTGGGAGGAGAAGTTCGAGCCATCAGCCAGGCAGACCTACGCATTCGCGAAGCGGCGAAGATGGGCTTTCGTCGCTGCCTGTTGCCGGAACGGAACGTGGCGAAATTGGATCCAGTGGAAGGAATCGAGCTGATCGGCATTCGCGAAGTGGGAGAAGCATTGGAGGCGGTATTGACCTAATGAACAATGAAAAATTCAAAATGTAAAATTGTCTGCGTGTTCCATTTTTCATTTTTCATTTTGCATTGTGCACTGTTATCCGGTTGTGCACTATTCGGCGCGCCGGACACGGTGCCCCTGCGGCAGGCAACCGCCGATGAATTGACCGCGTTGCTGGTCGAGCGCGAAGCGGCCATTCAGACCATGAAGGGATTATTCAGCGCGAAGATTACCGGAGGAATTTTGCCGATCGGCCAGCGGGTCGAAGGCACGGTCTTTTACCGGCGTCCCAATGCCCTTCGTCTCCGGGGCTTCAACGCGTTGGGAGGCGAGCTGTTTGAGTTCGTGCAGTCGAACGACGAATATAAGTTGCGATTGCCTTCGATGGGGCGCGAGGTAAATGGGCGATCTTCCGAGCCGGAGAAGATGGGACAGTTGGCCCGGCCCTTTCAATTGTCTGTGTGGGCGATGAGTGGAGTCCTGGGAACGACCGCGATTGCGCCCCATGAACGGGTGGTCTTGACGGAAGATGACGATCGTTATCGCCTCGATGTCTTTGACGGATCCTCGAACAATGGGGACGGTTCGCCAATTCCGGTTCGTAGAATCTGGTTCGATCGGAGAAACCTCCAAGTCGTACGTGAGGAGCGTTTGTCCGCGCAGGGTGACGTTGAGGCGACGCTGCAGTTCGATGATTTCCGGCCGGTTGGACAATCGATGAGTCAATCCACATCGTTGAAAGGGGAGTCGACGGACCGTCAATTGCTGCGTCCGTTTAAGATCATGATGAAGGACGGTCGAGGCCAGGGAAACGTACAGGTGACGTTTTACGAAATTATTCCCAATATGCCGATTAAACCCAGTGAATTGGGGCAGGTCTAGGTGTCAGGAGCATGAAAATTCTTGCCGTGGATACCGCGACATCCTGTCAGAGTGTCGCTATTCTTGAAGACGAGTCCGTCTTGGCTCACGTGGAACAGGATGCACAGGGTTCCCATGCCAAGTGCCTGGTGCTCTCGATCGACGCGGCCCTGCGAGCGGCCGGACTGCAGCTCCGGGATATGAACGGATTAGCCGTCTCAATCGGACCCGGATCGTTTACCGGCCTGCGGGTGGGGTTGGCGACGCTGCTTGGTTTTCGAACGGTCCTGGAAACACCGCTCGTTGCGGTGCCGACCCTCGAGGCGATGGCGTGGAATGTGCGCACAACCGAAGGAACGGTCTGTCCCATATTGAAAAGCAGAAAAAACGAGATCTATTGGGCCATGTATCAATGGATGCCAGACCATCGTCTGCATCGGCTGGTCTCCGAGCAAGTCGGAGCACCGGAATCCTTGGCCCGCTCGATTGATGCATCGCTGACCGCATTCGGAGATGGCTGGGTAGCCCATGCACAAGAGATTCGGGACTGTCTTGGTTCGCGCGCAAAGCTCATCAGCGAGGCCATGTCTAAGGCCGCGACTCGTCCGCTGGCCATTAGCGTAGGACTTGCCGGCTACCGGCGGCTTGCGCTCGGGCAAACCGAAGGGATTGGGGTGGCCCCCCTCTATGTTCAGCGCTCTGAGGCTGAGATGAAGTATGAAGAGGGTGGAGGGCTCTCACCTGGCGAACGGCTCAAACAACGTGTGGCAAAAAGAACGCAGCGCAAGGAGGGCCGCCCCCCTGCCGCTCGAAAACGACAAGGAGCTGCCTGATGTGGATGGCAATGAGTGGCCGCGGCGAATGAAGCAGACAGTTTCCGCACAGTCCGAGTGGCCGTTGATCGAAAACGCAAGTGCTGCTGATCTAGAACAGATTTTGCAGCTCGAAGAAGCTTGCTTCTCCGCCCCCTGGACGCGCAAAATGTTGGAAGCGGAATTATCGGGAAATCAGTTCGCGCATTTCTTGATTGCAAGAGGAAGTGGCCTGCAGACCGAGACGACAGACATCGCGGGATATCTGTGTTTCTGGGTGGTGTTTGAAGAATTGCGGATCATGAATTTGGCAATCAAGGTGTCCGCACGACGGCGAGGCATTGCCCGTCGGCTGGTCACGAGAACGCTGGAAACCGGTCTTGAAAAAGGCGCCAGCCGCGCTCTTCTGGAGGTGCGAGCCTCCAACGACCCAGCCCTTCTACTGTACGAACGCATGGGGTTTCGCCGGGTTTCTACCCGAAACCACTACTATTCCCATCCCATCGAAGATGCCATCCTCATGGAGATGGATCCCCTGTTGGTCCCAACTCAGCCCGATAGCCCGCATCGTGTAGGTAAGCCCGAGGAAATAGAGAACGGTCCCTCACTATCAACCGGGAGGTGCGACATGCTGACGGAACACGTGATTGCGGAGCGGTTACGCCAATCCAGCATTGAATTCCGCGAACTTGAAGAGTCCCATCATCGCCTGGATATTGAACTGGCTGAGCTTCAAAAACGACACGTCCTCACACCGTCAGAAGAAATCGTGAAGAAACAATTGCAGAAGGAAAAATTGGCCAAGAAGGACAAGATGGCCGAATTGATTCGCTTGTATCCGCAACGCCAGGATCATTCAACGGTCCATTGAACCGATGTCGATGGATGCGATCGACTCGAAGGTGATGGCCACGTCCATAGCATGCACGATGCGCAGGAGATAACCGGGCACCATGGCGATTCTAGCTCCCCTCGCGGCACACATTCAGACGCTCAAGCGCCGGTTGATCATCATGGCGGTGACGCTGTGCGTGACCTTCGCCTGTGCCTTTACCTATTCGGCCGAAATGGTGGAGTGGCTCAACCGGCCGTTCCCGAACCAACTTGTGTTCTATGGGCCCACGGAGGCATTGTTCGCGTCGATCAAAGTCTCGTTTCTTGCCGGAGTGGTCCTGAGCCTGCCGATTATTTTCTATCACTTCTGGAAGTTTCTCGAACCAGCGCTGCTGCCCAAGGAGCAGCGCTGGGCCATTCCGCTGTTCCTACTGGCCGGCCTCCTCTTTTCCTTGGGATTGGTGTTTTGTAATCTCGTCATTCTTCCGCTCGTCATCGATTTCTTCGTCAGCTTTGGAATGGATCGGGATATCACTCCGGCATTGGGAGTCGGCACGTACATCGACTTCAATGTGAAATTCTTGCTCATCTTTGGATGCGCCTTCGAATTGCCGTTGGTACTGACATTGCTGGCCCGCGTCGGGGTCGTCTCTGCCGGCATGCTCTCACGGTATCGCAAACATGCGGTCTTGGCGGCGCTCCTCGTATCGGCCATCGTGACGCCGGACGCAACACTATTTACCATGCTTTTGATGGCGGTGCCGCTGATGGTGTTGTATGAGATCGGTATCCTGGGCGCCCGGTGGTTTGGTCGCGCGAGTGCCGAGGTAGACATGAACCTTCCCCTCGATCCGGACCTTCCTATCACCACCGCCGGTCATAGGGTGCGCTGATGAAGATGACACGAATGTACGTGATGTGCTGGTGGCTCGCCGTAGGGCTCGTGGGTGCGGGAACCGTTGTCATGAGCGGTCCTCAGGCGGGGGCAGAAAAAGAAAGACCCCCTTCCGAGCAGGGCGGAATCCCCGTACCTCCTCGTGGACACGGCGATCAAGGTCAATCCTCCATGTCATCCGATGGGGCGGCCAGCATTCAGGCGCTGACGACCGTGGGGAAACAGGTGGTCTATGCCGGATCCTTCGGTATGGGAATATTCCGCAGTGACGATCGTGGTAGCGCATGGACGTCGGCGAACGAAGGACTGACGGATCCATTCGTCCTCTCGCTTGCGACAGCGAAAGACGGAACGGTGTATGCGGGAACGTTCCGCGGCGGCGTCTTCCGATCCCGCGATGCCGGTAAGACCTGGACAGCGCTCAACGACGGATTGAAACAACTGGAAATCAAAGCGTTGCTGGTGTCTCCCAACGGGATTTATGCGGGAACCGGCGACGGCGTGTATATCCTGAGTCCCGACACTACAAAATGGTCCGTGGTAACGGGGGGGTTGGATGAGATCCTGGTGCATGCCATCGTTCGAGCGTCGGACGGTACCCTCTATGCGGGGACCTCAGGCAAAGGAGTCCTCCAATTCAAACAGCGGAGTTCCGGCTGGCTGCGTCTGCGGCAAGGACTGCGCGATCATGAGGGCCTGGTCGAAAATTTCATCAGGGTTCTGACAATCGATAAGGAACAGGGCATCTATGCCGGAACCTTTGACGGCGGAGTCTTCCGAAGCGGCGATGGCGGACAGACCTGGTCGCCGATCAGCCGCGCGTTACCCAACGATTCCATCCGGGGATTGATCAGCAACGACCGGGGTGTATACGTCGCGACGGGTCGTGGGATTTTCAAGACGGTCGATAAGGGACGTCAATGGACGCCTCTGAATACAGGCCTCAGCAACCTTTCCGTACAAGTGCTCCTGGATGCCGGCGATGGATCATTTTATGCCGGAACCAGCGCCGGGGTGTTTCGCACCGACAATGATGGGCAGAATTGGACGGCGATCAGCGAGGGGTTGCAGGGGGCCCCGGTCGCACCATTTCGATTCTGAAGACAAAGGAGATCCAGGAGTATGAGCGAGACGAATCAGAATCCTCAAGCCACGCTTACCGTCACGTCGAAGGGGGAGAAATGGGGTGAGATCGTCCTGCGATTCTTTCCGGACGTGGCGCCGAACCATGTGAAGAACTTTACGACGCTTGCCGGAGAGGGTTTTTACAACGGCACGACCTTTCATCACGTCATTCCCGGCTTCATGATTCAAGGGGGCGACCCGAACAGCAAGAATGCCGA
>DAISKX010000281.1:0-5405 GCA_036820725.1 Nitrospiraceae bacterium | reverse complement strand
TAATGAGCGCCAGGTTTGTGGACGCCCGCGAGATGGTGAGCGGGCCGTGTCCCGTGAAGCGGCGGTGTCTTGTGAGCACCCAGTATCCCGTGAGCATCCAGTGTCCCATATGTGTGGGCGCCTGGCCGCGAGCACGGCAGGTCTCTGTCGGCGTTTATCCGGGCTGGAAAATCTGTGAACAGGTTGGGGGAGATTCGCGACTTCATTCTTAGAGGGGGATGAGAAATTCGGGTCGTTGTTCATCCCTCTTGACCCTGCCAGGCCAACCCTGATAGCAAAGAGCACCTCCTACATGAAGAGCCTCGTCTATAATAGCGATAGTCCTGCCGTGCCGAGGTCCGGAAAGAGTATTTTGCAACATTGGGATGTCCTTCCCTTTCTGGGAATCCATCTGATGTGCCTATGGGCTTTCCAGACCGGCATCCGCCTCGAATGGGTCATCCTGGGCGTCGCCAGCTATTATCTGCGGATGGTCGCCGTCACGGCGGGTTACCATCGTTATTTTTCACACCGGTCCTATAAGACCGGCCGGGTGTTCCAGTTTCTCCTGGCCTTCCTCGCCATGACCTCTGCGCAGAAGGGAGTCTTGTGGTGGGCGGCCCACCATAGACACCACCATAGGTACTCGGATCAGGAACCAGATTTCCACTCACCATTGCAGAAAGGGTTCTGGTTTTCTCATGTCGGATGGATCCTGTCTGAAGAATCTATGCGGACCGATTTCAAACTCGTGAAAGGCTTCTCTCGCTATCCTGAAATCATTTTCCTGAACCGGTTTCATTACGTGCCGCCATTTCTGTACGCTCTCTTGATTTATATCATATGGGGATTCCCGGGCCTCGTCTGGGGGTTTTTCATTGCTACGACCGCACTTTACCATTGTACGTTCTTCATCAATTCTCTCACGCACATGATTGGTCGAGTCAGGTACAAGTCGAACGACGGAAGTAGGAACAGTTTCGTGCTGGCGATCCTCTGCTGTGGAGAAGGCTGGCACAACAATCACCATCACTATCAGTCCGCCGTCAATCAAGGGTGGTTTTGGTGGGAGGTGGACCTGTCCTATTACATCTTGTGGGTCTTGTCGTGGTTCGGAATCGTGTGGGACCTTCGGAGCCCTCCCGAACACATCAAAGCCAAGACCATCGCCATCGAGAACGGTCAACAGATGCGAGCACAATCTATCAGTTCATAGTCCTGGAGAGGGCAGGTTTTCCCGCAGACCCCCTGGGTCGATAAGGACACGTCAATCATGAAGCACAAACAGATCGTTCAACAGCTCCTCGAGAGGGCACAGGTACATATCAATGGAAATGGACCCGGCGATATTCGGGTGCACAATGACGGGTTCTACAATCGTGTTCTCGCCCAGGGGTCTCTTGGGCTCGGTGAGTCCTACATGGAGGGGTGGTGGGATTCGTTACAACTGGATGAGTTTTTTTCAAAGGTCCATAAGGTCCAGCTCGACCAAGCCGTCGTCGACAAGCGCCTGATATTCAATGCGCTCAAGGCCCGTGTCTTTAACCTGCAAAATAAGCGTCTCTCCAAAAGAGTGGCGTACCAGCACTACGATTTGGACAGTAAATTCTACGAGCCTATGCTGGGCCCGCGTATGCAATACACCTGCGCCTATTGGAAGAGGGCGAAGGACCTTTCCGAGGCGCAGGATCATAAGTTGGAATTGATCTGTCAAAAACTCCAGCTACAAAAGGGCGAGCGCGTGCTGGAACTCGGGTGCGGGTGGGGAGGATTTGCTCACTATGCGGCCACCAAGCACGACTGTTCCGTGGTCGCCTACAATATTTCCGAACAGCAAGTCGCCTATGCGCGTCGATGGTGCGCGGATCTCCCTGTTGAAGTCATCCTGGGGGACTACCGTGATGCGACCGGCGAGTTCGATAAGGTCGCCGCCATCGGCCTGTGCGAGCACGTGGGGTTTAAAAATTACCGGACGATGATGGAAGTGGCCCACCGAACGTTAAAACGGCGAGGCCTGTTCCTCCTCCACACCATCGGTAACAATGCCTCCGTTTTAACTGCCGACCCGTGGTTTGATAAATATATTTTCCCGGGCGGCATGCTGCCGTCAGTGGCGCAACTCAGTACCGCGATGGATGGCCTCTGGGTGATGGAGGATTGGCATAATTTTGGACCCGACTATGACAAGACGCTGATGGCCTGGCAGGAGAATGTCGATCGGCACTGGGAACAGCTGAAGTCGACGTTTGACCAACGTTTCTATCGTGCCTGGCGCTATTACCTCCTCTCTCTCGCCGGGGCGTTTCGTGCCCGCCGGGTGCATCTCTGGCAGATCGTGATGTCGAAGCAGGGTGTGTTGGGCGGTTATGAATCGGTCCGCTAAGTGCCATGATCTCCACTGAAGACTATATCGGCAAACGGGAACGTGTGCTGAAATCCGTTCGCGGGACGAACCCCGCCGAACCGCTGGCACTCGACAAGGCGACGTCCAATCTCTTCCGGCACCGAGAACAGGAGCATGTTCACCGGCTTGATCTGCGCGACTTCAACCATGTGGTTCGGGTTGACGAGAAAGAACAGTATGCGGAGGTCGAAGGCCTGACAACCTATGAGGAACTGGTCAGGGAAACGCTCCCGTTCAACCTCATGCCCGCGGTCGTCCCCCAATTGAAGTCGATCACGATCGGCGGGGCCATTGCCGGCATTGGGATTGAATCGTCCTCCTTCAAGTATGGATTCGTCCACGAAACGGTGCAGGAACTCGAAATCCTGCTCCCGGACGGGAACGTCGTGATAGCCGCACGGGAGAATGAATACCGCGACCTGTTTGTGGGATTTCCCAATTCTTATGGCACGCTGGGGTATGCGTTGAAGGCGACAATGAAGCTCGTTCCCGTCAAACAGTTCGTCAAGCTGACGCACCACCGGTATTCGGACCTGGAAGAGTATTTCCAGGGGATCGCGCGAATCTGTCGGGAGCGGTCTGTGGATTTCGTCGATGGGACCATGTTTCACGACAGAGAGCTCTACATCACTACGGGCGAGTTCGTCGACCACGCCGAATGGCTCAGCGATTACACCTATCTGCAGATCTACTATCAATCGCTCCCGCGCAAGCACACGGACTATCTGACGATCCATGACTATCTCTGGCGATGGGACACTGATTGGTTCTGGTGCTCCAAGCATTTTCTTCTGCAGTATCCCATGATGCGCCGGCTCTGGGGAAAAGAGCGTCTTCGGTCTGCGACGTACTGGAAGTTGTGGAAACGGGTGCATCGTTCACGCCTGGCACAATTGATTGTCCGGGCGATCGAGGGGTCCCAGGAGGCCGTCATTCAAGACGTCGAGATTCCAATCGAGCAGGCGGCTCGCTTCGCTCGATTTCTTCAGGAGGAGGTGGGAATCAAGCCGGTCTGGATCTGCCCGGTCGCTGCGCATGACCCATCGGTGTCGTTTGCGTTGTATCCCATGGATTCCCGCAGGCTCTATGTCAATTTTGGATTCTGGGACGTGGTGAGGACTGTTCACGAAGAGGGATATTTCAACAAGGCCATAGAAGCCAAGGTGCGGGACCTCGATGGTCATAAATCGCTGTATTCAAGCTCGTACTATTCGAGAGAGGAATTTGGACGGTTGTATAACGAAAGCGGCTACCGCCGGCTGAAGACGCGCTACGATCCAACGGGTAAACTCAAAGAACTCTACGAGAAGTGTGTCCTCAAGCAGTGACGGCTGTCCCTGACCGTCTGTCGTCCCCCGATCCTGACGATCCATAAATCCGTACTCTTCTCTCAGCTTCACGCCCTGGTGATGTCCCGATTCGTGATGCCTGCCTCCCGACAATCTGCATCCGGCCGCTCTTACCAGCCGCTCTTTTGATGTGGTTCAACCGTGGTGCCGTTGAAAGGTCTCCGCTCACCTTGACAACACTTTCCTGCCGGTGGTACACAGCGTGACTCGATCGTTGAACAGTCTCTCGGGTGCCCGCAAGGGCGTAACAGGGAAGTCCGGTGTAAGACCGGCGCGGTCCCGCCACTGTAAGTGAGAAGCGCCTGCTCCGATGATTGCCACTCGACGGGGTTGTTGAGGAAGGCTGAGAGGGCGCGTTGAAGGTCCCACCTTCTGAACTCATGAGCCAGGAGACCTACCCGAGCTGACAGGGCTTTGTTTCTCCGCGCGGTAACGGAGATTGCGCCTGCCCCTCGGCATGTGACCTCTTGTTCCCGTTGCGGGACAGGAGGTTTTTTTTTTATGCCCTCCTGTGACTAATCCAGGTGTCCACGCTCAGACACTCTCACGAAATATGTCATGGCGCACGGGCAGTTCAGTGGTCGGTTGATGTTATTGAAAAGGAGGGATTCTGTGTCACGCACGTCGGAGGAACATCAGTCCCGTATGAAACGTCTGAAGGCCTCGGTCGATCGGCGCATTGAAGCGGCGCAGCAGGAGAAGGGGCTGCTCATCGTCTACACGGGAGCGGGAAAGGGGAAGACGACCGCTGCGTTAGGCATGGCGTTGCGCTGTATTGGTCACGGGAAGAAGGTCGCGATCGTGCAGTTTATCAAAGGTGCGATCGACACGGCCGAGGAACGAGCATTGAAATCATTCGGCAATCTGGTAGTATTTCTGCGCATGGGGGAAGGCTACACATGGGAAACCCAAGACCGCGAGCGGGATACGGTGTTCGCGCAGCAAGCATGGGAGAAAGCGTGCGAATTCCTGCGCGATTCGTCCTATGCGATGGTGATCCTCGACGAATTCAATATCGCCCTCCAGCAAGAGTATGTCAGTCCATCCGAGGTCCTGCCGGCATTGGCGCTACGCCCTCCCATGCAGCACGTCGTTATTACCGGACGCGGCATGAAACCTGAACTGATGGCAGCCGCAGATCTCGTGACGGAAACGAGGCAGGTGAAACATCCATTTCGTCAGGGGATCAAAGCGCAAGCAGGCGTGGAGTTTTGATCGGCGCGCGGCGAAGGGTGTCTAACAGACTGCTGAACCGTTGGACTGTAGAAGACAAGGAGCAAAGACTCTGTAGGATGGTCAAAAAGGCCGTCCAGCGAGGCCGTAGCAAACGAGGAGCGAAGCGTACTTCTTTTGGTACGTTGAGCCTCTGAGGTTCACGACGCGAAGAATAATGCGCGTCACGTTTGTGAACGGGTGCGAGCCGGTGAGCACCCAGTGTCTTAAAAAGCTGGAGGACTTTTTCAACATCCTACTCGATCATGAAAGGTCCGGTCCAAAAAACTTGCGAAGCCTGCGGGCATTCATTCAGCTGTGGCGGCTATGGCTGTTGGTGCGGACAGATCGGGATCACGGAAAAGCAGATGGATTGGATCGCGGCGCGATTTCAAGAGTGCCTCTGCCCCGACTGTCTGAAAAAAGTCAGCCAAGGCGATGTGGGTCTTGTTCCTAAACAG
>DAISKX010000280.1:0-5410 GCA_036820725.1 Nitrospiraceae bacterium | reverse complement strand
ATTCTCATTTCGTGATCGGAAGCACCACGCTGATGGCGCCCGCATTCTGACCGAGGGTCAGACCTTCGCGGGGGTAACCGGTTCGATCCAGAACGCCCTTGGGTTCGCCATGACAATCGAGGCAATGTCTGGTCGTATACAACGGAAACATGAGCCGGACCGCTTGTCCCTTCGCCGTCACCTCGCTGATAATTTTTTCCCTGGGATACGAGGGCTCGGCAAATGCCTCCAGTGCAGTTCGCTCAAAATGATCGGGCGCATTGGCCGGATTGCGCGGGGCCACTGCAGTCTGCTTGAGGCGGACGCCGGTGCGGGCCGTAAACCGGGTTGCGACTCGTCCTCCAAACACGGCGGGAATGAAACCCTTGAACCCGACATCGGACCGGTCGAGTTCCGGCTGAGCCTGAGCGACGACCATCTTGCTCACCGCGACAAGTTCTTTCAACAATTGCTTTGCATTCGTCGGCATTCGTGCGGTATCCAGTTCCTGCAAATCGGCTCCCGACCGGTTTCGAAACATGTCCGCCAATTGACGCTCGAAGACCTCCGGCGAAAAATGTTTGTCCTTCCTGGCTCGGTCGTCGAACAAGAGTTGGTTATCGTTGATGACGGCTCGACCGCTATCGAGGAGCACGGCCAAGAGCCGGGCGGTCTGCTCGAGTTCGAGAATGGTGTGAAGAGGAAGGCCCTGGATGCGCTCGGGCTCAGCGGCATGAACCGGGCCGACAACAAGCCGTACGCTCATGAAGAAGACCAAGAAACACGATGCAATCCAACGCAGGGGATTCAGCATCGGCCGACCCCGGTGCACGTATGGTGAGGAGTACGCATCACTGTGCTCCCGTCACCAGAACCGGCCGGGAGCGCAGCGTGTGAGGATGGTACTGTTGCCTGTCGGACAAGTCAAGGCGCGGTCAGAAGGGCCGACGTGATCGAACCCTACCGGTCGCGATGAATATCAATCATGACGTTATCGGCGTCGAGTTCAATGACGACAGGCGCGCCTTGCTCATAGGCCCACAACTTGTTGCCCATCAAACTGTCGACGTCGAACCGCTCTGTCCCTTCGGGAGTGGAAAGTCGGATTTCTCCCCAATAGGGATCGCCGTAATCGATCCGTCCTGTCAGGAGCCGATGCTCGAACATGGCCATGCGAGTTGGAGTGGTCGCATCGAGTAGCACGTTTCCAGAATCCACGAGCAACAGGATCTCATCTCCTATCTTGGCATCGTGCAGTCCCACTCGATCGGCCTTGTTGGGACTGATGGCCCGCAGCTGCAGACCGTGGGGAGACTTGATGAAGAGAAATCCCGACTCAATTTTGGACACCACCCCGCTGAATCCATAATGGGTTCCATAGGCGGTCAATCCGCCGAGGTCAGCCGCTCCTGCCGTGGCAGCGCACATCAAAAATGCACTGATCAGCAGAAGTGCACTCGTGACTCGCATGGTTCTGTCCTCCTTCTCTGTTCTCAGCGGTACCTCAGTAGCCCGTTTCGGTGGCCGGGCCTGTCGTCGGTACCGAGATGCCATAGGCTTGAATCGGCGTGACCATCAGCGCGAAGTTAAACAATTCGTCGGCAGCGACTTCATTGATCCCATGGTCGCGGGCGCGAAGCATCTTGAACCATTTTCCCATTTCGGACTTGACGGTCCGTTGATCCCCGCCGGCGACGGCCTGCTTCACGACATCGAGTTTATGGCTATACGGCTCCCAATTGGAGGTGGGGTAGTTGATCTGATAGAAATGTAACGAATTGCTGAGTTCATCGACCCACGCCGTGTCGGCCCGCCCGATTCCAAACGCAAGCAATGAGAGGACACCGAACGTCACCACGGCAACCGACAGGGAGGAAAGAATTCGTTGTGTCTTCATCACTGCACCTCCTTGCTGATAGGCCTTCCCGCCCACGACAACCTAGTATGACGCGCCCGACCTGAGATCCGATTCTCTGGCGTTTTCAAAATCCTGCTGATCCGGTGTCCTTATGACCAGATGGTCCGTGGTCTCGTTCGATATTTCCGGAGCCTGCATGGAACGTTCGACTCGTTGATCCAGTTCCTTGGGGAGGGGCTCCTGAGGCATAACGATCACGCCTTCATTGAGCGGCGCCTCGCTCGACGGCCCCAGGTTCTGATCCGAGATGACCTGGCCGGAACTCGATGAAGGAGCCAGCATCAGCACCATGAGCACTCCTATCAGGAGGAAGACATACCCGATCTGGCGTTCGCTCTTCATATCGTACCTCCGTATCGAGATTATCTGCCGATTCCATGTATCCGCACGCTTCACGATGGGCCAGTGTACTCATGACACGTAGAGCGGCCTATTCCCTGAGGGATGGAATTTGGCTACACCGTTCGGGTGAATGGATGAAATGGCGGAAAGCTATCGCGTTTGGAGGTAGGCGAGTATGGCTTCGACCCGGCCTGTCACACCAAGCTTTTGATAAATATGATGGAGGTGGGTCTTCACCGTGTCGGGCGAAACGCACAGCTGATCGGCGATATCTTTGTTTCCTCGTCCGGCGGCCGCGCAGGCCAGGATTTCTCTCTCGCGTTCAGTCAAACCCGCAACCCCTGGCCGGTGAGATCCATCTCCCCCCTTCATCGCCCCGATCACCCGCTTGGCAAATCCGTCCGGCATGAAAGGGGATATGACCGGCTCGTTGCGGGAAGTCGCGCGAATGATGCGAAGAAATTCCTTATGGTCGGCATCCTTGAGGACATACCCGCAGGCCCCTGCTTGGACGGCCGCGACGATTCGAGCATCCTCATCGTGCACGGACAACATGAGAACCTTGATGTCAGGCAAGCACCCGCGGATCAACCGAGTGGCGGTGATGCCGTCCAGTTTCGGCATATCGACATCCATTAACACAATATCCGGTTTCAACGTGAAGCACAGATCCACCGCCTCACGGCCGTCCATGGCCTCACCAACCACTTCGAGATCGTCCTCACAATCCAGCAGCAACCGGAGACTTTGTCGAAACAGCCGCTGATCCTCTGCGATCATCAGCGTGATAGGCATGCCTGTTCCTGCAGGACGGGTATCTCGACGGCAAACACGGCACCGCCGTCCGGACGATTGCCAGCCCGGATCAATCCGTGATGGGCATCGATCACCAGGCGACAGAAGTGGAGCCCCAGGCCCCGCCCGATCCGGTAGTCATGACCGTCCTTCTTTCGGAAGAACATCTCAAAGATATGCGGCAACTCCTCCGGTTCGATACCGGGCCCTTCATCCTCGACGGAAATCACGACCCTCCGATGGGCAACTGCAAGACTTTCCTCCAAACGCAGGGGGACAGGTTCCTCTTCCAAACCGACCATCACTGTGATCACGCCGCGGGCCGGAGAGTATTTCAGGGCATTGTGGACCAGATTGATGAGCACCCGTTGCAACCGCCGGCCATCGACCGGGACGGGCACATCGACGGTCGGCGCTTGAAGTCGAAACGTCACTTCTCTGGCTTGTGCCTCGGAGCGAAAAACGTGAAGAACCTCTTCAGCCAACTTTGTGACAGATACCTCAGAAATGCTCAATGGAAGACCGGAATAGCTTTCCTGATAGACATCCAGCATGTCGTTGATCATCCCGAGAAGGAGGTCCGCCGTAAAACGAACGTCCTCCATCCAGGACCGCTGGGGTTCGGCTCGCAATTCCGGTCGCTGCCCTAGCCATTCGAGACTCTTTTTGATCCCCGCCAACGGGTTTCTGATGTCATGGGCGAACATGGAGGCGAACTGGCTGAGCGAGGCCAGCCGCTCAGTCCGGATCAACTGCTGTTGTAACCCCTTCTTTTCGGTGAGGTCGCTCAGTTGCAGCATCACCGCACCGGTCTTTGGAATTCCGGTCACCGGCGTCGCATCCACATCCATGATGAGAATCCCCCCTGTGATCGCGATGACATTCATCTCACCGGCGGCTTGTTCCTGGCCGCTGTGAAAGGCCTTCCGCACGATCTGCTCAAGGCGGGCCCGATCCGATTCGTCAAACCATTGGATGAGGGCTTTCCCAATCATATCGCTTGCGGAAGAGCCCAGTTTTATCTCACCCCGGCGATTCACATCCAGGATGATGCCGGTTTCATCCACAAGGATCTTCACATCCACCGAGTGATTCCACAGCATGCGATAGTGTTCCTCGGACGTCTGCAGATCACGGTTCACTTGTTCGAGTTCCGCCACGTATCGTTGCCTCTCCTGGGACGTCCGATCCAAGCGTTCAGCCAGGTCATCAAAGCTTGTCGCCAGGGCGTCAATTTCCTTGATGCCGACTTTCTCCGGAATCGGAGCACTGCCCGTAAGGGCCGTGTGTCCAAGGAGATGAACTCGACCGATGAGGTCTCTGATTGGACGGACAATTCGTCTCGCCAGTCTCCACCTCAGCCACGCCACGAGAGCGATTGCCCCAATCCAGAATCCCCCTAGTTTCCACACCAACACCATCAACGGCGAATACGTTTCTGCCGGATCCTGGCTCACCAAGACAGACCAATGCTGAGCCTGCGCGATATCGGCCGGCAGCGTGACTCGGGCAAGTCCGACGATGCCGCCGCTCCGACCATGTGTATCTTCATCTGTCTCTACCCACCCTTGAACACCACTGACACGCATTCCCTGTGTCATCATTTCTTCAGGAAAGAGATTGTGGGCTGCGGGCTCTAAAAGGGGGCATGCCAGAACCGCTCCCGATTCGCTCAACAACATCACATGACCGGTCTCGGCGATGACACTTCGTTCAATCGAGCCAAGAAGCGGTTGCGTTCCGATCACGACCTTCAAGACACCGATAGCGACGCCCGTCTCGTCCCCGACCGGAACGGCGATTTCCAGAAACCCGCGCCCATCATCGTCCACACTCAATGGTCCGACCCATGACCGTCGGCCTTCGAGTACGACCTGCCACCATGACTGTCGGGTGTAATACATTCTCGTGGCATCGCTGGTATACCCACCGGTCATATGGCCGTGACGGTCGAAAATGGCCAGCGACCGGAAATACTCGCGCTGCTGATTACGCCAATGTTGAAATGGCGGCTGATCAAAGTGTGGGCGGGACCCTCCGAGGACCGAGTCGCGAACTTCCGGCAGGGCACCAAGCCGTTGGATCCACTCCACTTCTTTTGTCAACAACAGAGCCACTTTGTCGGCACTCTGGCGAGCGAGTTCCTGAAAGGTCGTTCCCACGGTCACGTAAAGAGATTGTTTGGCTTGCCAGTAGGCATACGCCAGACCCACGGTACCCGTCAGCACACCGATGGAGAGAACCGACAATGTGATGAGGCTTTGCAGGCTGATGGATTTTGTGCACCGGCGGGGTGGCATAAGAACGACCCGCGCTCATGTCCTGTTGCCGGACACCGGCTCGAAGCTGCGAACGTCAGGCGGCCCGTCTATTACC
>DAISKX010000279.1:0-5421 GCA_036820725.1 Nitrospiraceae bacterium | reverse complement strand
ATCATCAATCGGGTGCTCTAGGGGGAGGTCGAATGTTTTGCCGAATTGATCGACCGATATCAGCAATATGTGACGAAAATCGTGAACCGGCACGTGCCGTCGGATCATGTCGCCGAGGTCGCCCATGACGTATTTGTCCGGGCCTTCAGCGGTCTGGCCGGATTCTCAACCGGAGTTCCGTTCGAACATTGGCTATCCGGTATCGCCGTACGCACCTGTTATGACTTCTGGCGGGCGAGAAGCCGGGAGGACATGCCGGTCAGCGCGTTCAGCGCGGAGCATGACGCGTGGATCGATCAGGTGCTGGCCGATGAATCCGATGAACGCTTCCAGGAACAGGTTAGGCGACAGGAGACGACGGAAATGTTACAGCGGGCGTTACAGCGACTGTCACCGGAGAATCGGCTCGTGTTGACGCTGGTGCATCTTGAAGGGCATTCCGTCCGCGAAGCCGCTCGACTTCTCGGCTGGAGCGTGGTGAACGTCAAAGTACGGGCACATCGGGCGCGGCACGCGCTCCGTCGACTCTTACGTGAGAAGGGAGCTTCCGTATCATGAAGCGTAGCGATGAGGATCTCAATAAACTGGAACGTCTTTTGGCGGACGCGCATCGCGCTCGACCGGAACCTCGGCTCGACGCCGCCTGGTCTCTGAGGGTGATGCGAGACATCCGCAGAGAGGCGGCGGGCGTTCCGCAAGAGCGATGGGCGTGGATCGAGCGGCATGTCTGGCGTACCGCGGCGGTGGCAGCCATGTTTGCTGCGATTTTTGCGGGCTCCGCGTTGTTGTATACAGATGTGGAGAGCGGCGATCTCACCGCGGTGCTGGCCGAGGGATTGGATCCCGCTCCGACGCTGATCGAATAGGTTCGACACAAAGGAGAGGCGGTCATGACACGAGAAAAACTGTGGATCGGACTCATCGTTCTGTTCCTGGCCGGCATATTGACCGGCATCGTCGGCACGATGCTCTACTGCCGCTACGAACAGGAACACCGGTGGGAACATGGTCCGGGGGCGCGGCAGGATCGTGTCATAAAGAAGCTGGCTCATGAGCTATCGCTCACCTCGTTGCAGCGGGACGCCATCAAGCCGATCGTCGCCCGCGCGCATCTTGAGTTGCTCACGTTGCGAGTCCGACACCAGCCTGAGGTCGAACAGATTCTCACGGACGGAATGAGGAACATGAAGAGCACATTATCGCCGGAGCAGCAGGGCAAGTTGGACGCGCTCTACGCACAGCTTCAGCGTCGCTGGTCCATGTCCCGCGATTTCTTGCGGGAGGCTGATGGGGAGCGGAAATAGATGGAATCACGATGGCAGGCGGAAGATCGTGTCCAAATAAGCCCCTATTCAATTCGATGGGCGGGCTAGGACTAGGACCAGCCATGCCCGGGAGTCTGTTCGGGACCTATGATCTTTCTGAATCGAGCTTGAGTTCTCGATGAGGGTGACACATGATGGTGATGACGGGAGGCAGGACCAGAAGATGACGATGCCGGAAGGTGCAGGGAAGGACCACATGTCTGAGTCAGTCACGTTCGCACGTTTGGTGAAGCGGTCTCTGGTGGTGCTGCTGGTTGTCAGCCTGCTGGCGATCGGGACGTACGCCGTGGTGACGAAATCCGGAGAGGAACAGTCCCGCGCCGCCGGACGGAACGGCAACACTCAGGCTCGAGTCGTACCTGTAGTGACCGCCGCCGCGAAATCCGGCGACATCGGTATCTATCTCAACGGACTCGGCTCCGTTATTCCGTTCAACACCGTGACCGTGCGAAGCCGCGTGGATGGACAACTGATGCAAGTTCTCTTCAAAGAAGGGCAGCTTGTGCGCAAAGGCGATCTGTTGGCCCAGATCGATCCGCGGCCGTTTGAAGTGCAATTGACCCAGGCGGAAGGACAGATGGCGCGGGACCTCGCCGCGCTCAAGAACGCGCAACTCGACTATGAAAGATATCGCGGGCTCGTCAAACAGGGATTTGTTCCCAAACAACAGCTGGACACGCAAGAGGCGTTGGTTCGTCAAAGCGAAGGGATCGTCAAGGCCGATCAAGGGCAGATCGACAATGCGAAGCTGCAGCTGACGTATTGCCGTATCACGGCACCCATCGACGGACGCGTCGGTTTGCGTCTCGTCGATGCCGGCAACATGGTCCGCTCTTCTGATCCCAGCGGTCTCCTCGTGATCACGCAACTCCAACCCATCACGGTTGTATTTACAATCCCCGAGGATAGCCTGCCGGCCGTGATGGACAAGTTGAAAAGCGGAGATCGGCTGCGCGTCGAGGCGTTCGATCGGGAGCACAAACGGATGCTCGCAACCGGGTCCCTCCTGACGGTGGACAATCAGATAGATCCCAGTACGGGCACCGTGCGGCTCAAGGCGGTGTTCCCAAACGATGACAATGCGCTGTTTCCGAATCAGTTCGTGAATGCGCAGCTCTTACTGGACACGAAGCGTGGGACGACGATTATTCCATCGGCGGCGATTCAGCGCGGCCCGCAAGGCACATTTGTCTATGTCGTGAAGGAAGATCAGACGGTCGGCGTGCGGCCGGTGGGCGTGGGGGTGGCGCAGGCCGATGATTCGTCCATTGAAACCGGCCTCTCTCCCGACGAGCTGGTTGTGGTGGACGGAACGGAGAAGTTGCGCGACGGCACAAAAGTCGAAGTCCGTACGTCCAGCGGTCCCCCCTCACGACGACCGGAGGGGACCGGCTCTGATGCAGTTCCGCCTCAGAAGGACAAACAGACGTGAATCCGTCGCGGCTGTTTATTCTCCGGCCCGTCGCCACTGCTCTGACGATGGTGGCCCTGCTGCTCGCCGGCATCATCGCCTATCGAGAGTTGCCGGTTTCCGCACTGCCGCAAGTCGATTATCCGACCATACAGGTGACTGCGTTGTATCCCGGGGCCAGTCCCGAGGTGATGGCCTCCTCCGTCACGGCGCCGCTCGAGCGGCAATTAGGACAGATGCCCGGCCTGAATCAAATGACCTCGACCAGTTCAGGCGGCAGCACCATCATCACGTTGCAGTTCAGCCTCGACTTGGATCTGGACGTCGCCGAACAGCAAGTGCAGGCCGGGATCAATGCCGCCTCGACCTTCCTGCCGCGCGATCTGCCGACTCCTCCCATCTATAGCAAGGTGAATCCGGCCGATGCGCCGATTCTGACGCTGGCATTGACGTCGGAGACCTTGCCCCTGTCGCAGGTAGAAGATCTCGCCGAAACGCGGTTTGCGCAGAAAATTTCTCAATTATCGGGCGTGGGACTCGTGAGCATCGGAGGGGGGAAGCGGCCCGCGGTTCGCATTCAGGCCAATCCCAGAGCACTCTCCGCATATGGATTGACGATGGAGGACCTGCGGATGGCGATCGCGTCGGCGAATGTCAACCAGGCCAAAGGCGCGTTCGACGGGCCGCGACGAGCGTCGATCATCAACGCGACGGACCAACTGTTGTCCAGTCGTGACTACCGGCCGCTCATCGTCTCGTATCGCAACGGAGCGCCGGTTCACCTTTCCGAGGTGGCCGATGTGATCGACGACGTGGAAAACGTCAAGCAGGCGGCGTGGATGGATGAGGTGCCGGCGGTGATCGTCAACATCCAACGCCAGCCGGGTGCGAATGTCATCGAGGTGGTGGATCGTGTGAAGAAGCTCTTGCCGCAACTACAGGGCGCCTTGCCGCCCTCCGTCCACGTGACGGTGTTGATCGACCGCACGACGTCTATTCGCGCGTCGGTTCGTGACGTGCAGTTCGAACTGATGCTCGCGGTGGCGTTGGTGATCATGGTGATCTTTCTCTTTCTGCGGACGCTGTCCGCCACCGTCATCCCTGCCGCCGCGGTGCCGCTGTCCTTGGTCGGGACGTTCGGCGCCATGTACCTGATGGGGTTCAGCCTCAACAATCTGACGTTGATGGCCCTGACGATCTCGACAGGGTTCGTCGTGGACGACGCCATCGTGATGATCGAGAACATCGCCCGATATATCGAGAAGGGCGACTCGCCTCTGCAAGCCGCGCTCAAAGGCTCGCAGCAGATCGCGTTCACCATCCTGTCCCTGACCATCTCACTGATTGCCGTGCTCATACCCTTGCTGTTCATGGGGGATGTCGTCGGGCGACTGTTCCGGGAGTTTGCCGTGACGCTCAGCATCACGATCCTGATTTCGGCGGTGGTCTCTCTAACCTTGACGCCGATGATGTGCGCGCGACTGCTCCGGCATACACCCGTGGCTGAGCAGGGGGCGTTCTACCGGGCGACACAGCGCCTGTTCGATCGCACCATCGCCGCGTACGGCAGGACGTTGAGATGGGTATTGAATCATCAGGGGGCGACGCTCGTGGTGGCCGTGGCGACCATCGCATTCACCGTCTTGTTGTACATCGTGATTCCGAAAGGATTCTTCCCGATACAGGATACGGGCATCATCCTGGGTATCTCCGAGGCCGCGCAATCGATTTCATTTTCGGCCATGGCCGAACGGCAACAGGCGCTGGCCGGCGTGATTCTTAAAGATCCGGCCGTCGCCGGCCTGTCGTCCTTCATCGGAGTCGACGGCACGAATACCACGCTCAACAGCGGCAGAATGCAGATCAATCTCAAGCCATTGCGAGAGCGGGGAGTCGGCGTGCGAGCCGTCATCGAACGGCTGCAGGCCCGGCTTGGGCAGACGGACGGGATGACCCTGTACATGCAACCGGTGCAGGATCTCACGGTGGAAGACCGCGTCAGCCGCACGCAATATCAATACACGCTGGAGGATGCGGATCTGGACGAGTTGAACCGGTGGGCGCCCAGGTTGGTGGAGGCGCTGCAGACCCTTCCCGAATTGCGCGACGTCAGCAGCGATCAGCAGGATCGTGGGCTCGCGTCGATGCTGGTCATCGATCGCAATACAGCGTCGCGGTTGGGTATCAGCCCGCAGTTGATCACGGACACGTTGTATGATGCCTTCGGCCAGCGCCAGGTGTCGACGATGTTCACGCAACTCAACCAGTACCGGGTGATCCTCGAAGTCATGCCGGAATTCCAGAAAAGCCCCGAGGCGCTGCAGTTTATCGATGTGCGGTCGGCCGGCGGTGGACAGGTTCCGCTCAATGTGTTTACGCAGGTGAGCGAGACCAACGCGCCGCTGGTCATCAGCCGCCAGGGACAGTTCCCGGCCGTCACCCTGTCGTTCAATCTGGCGCCCGGTCATTCGTTGGGCAATGCCGTCCTGGCGATCGAGCGAACCACCGAGCGTATCGGTCTTCCAGCGAGCATTCGCGGCAGCTTCCAGGGAACGGCGCAGGCCTTCCAGGCGTCACTGGGTAACGAGCCGCTGCTCATACTGGCCGCTCTCGTGACGGTCTACATCGTCCTTGGCGTCTTGTATGAGAGTTATATCCATCCCCTGACGATCCTTTCGACCCTTC
>DAISKX010000278.1:0-5504 GCA_036820725.1 Nitrospiraceae bacterium | reverse complement strand
ACCGCCCCCCATGCCTGCCGTCACGAAGACCATATCGGCGCCCATGAGGCTTTCGCGAATTTCATCCTTGCTTTCAAGCGCCGCATCACGCCCGACCTCCGGTTTCGCCCCCGCACCCAAACCGCGGGTCCGTTCGGGACCGATTTGAATCTTATATGCTGCGTTGGACCGCTCCAAAGCTTGCACGTCTGTATTGGCGGCGATGAAGTCCACCCGGCACAGCCCACCGGTAATCATCGTATTGATAGCATTGCAGCCTGCCCCCCCGACTCCGATCACCTTGATACGGACGGGTGTCTGCGCATCCTCCTGAATTGAAAACATCGGGGCACCTCCCTTGACGATGTCGCGTGTCCGGTATTCCCGGTCACACGCGAAGGTTAGAAAAACTCAAACATCCACGATCGCATACGATCGAACACCTTGCCGAACCCTCGCCCGTGACGCATTCCCGCCGTCTCGAGTTCCTGAGCATGTTGCCTTGCATGGAGCAGTAGGCCGACTCCCGTGGCATGCATGGGATTACTGACGATGTCCCGGAGGCCGCCAATTCCTGTCGGAATGCCCCGACGGGCGGGGAGATTCAGCACTTTTTCCGCCGCGTCCGGCATGCCTTCAAGCAATGAGGTCCCACCGGTGATCACGACACCCGCCCCCAGCATGCCTTCATAGCCGGCTCGTATGATTTCACGCTTGACCAGATCGAACATTTCCTCCACTCGCGGCTCGAGAATCTCTCCTATATCTCTTCGAGAAAATGTCCGGGGCGGCCGGTCGCCTACCGAAGGCACTTCCACCGTTTGATGACCGTGGATCAGATCCGTTCTCGCCATACCATGCTGAACCTTGATACGTTCCGCTTCCGTTTGAGACGTGAGCAGCCCGATGGCCAGATCCTTCGTCAGATTTTGCCCGCCGATCGGCAGGACCGCCGTATGGCGAATACTGCCGTCGAGAAAGATGGCGAGATCCGTAGTCCCCCCGCCCAGATCGACCATCGCCACTCCCAATTCGCGTTCTTCGGCGCTCAACACCGCTTCACTCGAAGCCAATGGCTGGAGAATGATGTCCACGACGTCGAGACCGGCGCGGTTGACACTCTTGATGATATTCTGGGCCGACGTGACGGCCCCCGTAATGACGTGTACGTTCACCTCGAGCCGGTTGCCCGACATGCCCAGCGGTTCGCGCACCCCTTCCTGATCGTCGACCATATACTCACGGGGCAGGATATGGAGAATGCGTCGTTCGTGGGGAATGACCGCCAAGGTGCGTGCGCTTTCAATCGCACGGTTGATATCGTCCCGCATCACCTCTTGTTTTTTCAGCGCGATGACACCCTTGAGGTTTTCACCGGATATGTGGCTGCCCGCGATGCCGGTGTAGACCGAATTGATCTGCACGGCCGCCATCAGCTCTGCTTCTTCCACGGCCTTCTTGATCGATTCGACGGTGCTCTCGATGTTGACAACCACGCCCTTCCGTAGCCCGCGAGAAGGGCAGGAGCCGACGCCGATGATATTCAGCGGTCCTTCCTCCACCACTTCTGCGACGATGGCGCAGATTTTTGTCGTCCCGATATCCAAGCCGACGAGAATATGATCCCGTTTAGGCAATCAGCTCACCCCCTTCCCCGAACGATCACGCGATCCATATAGCGCAGATCGATCTCCTGCCCTCGTTCTCCCTCCCCGTCGGGCTCGACGGTGCGGAGAGCAGGCCTCATTTTCAAGAACCGGCTCCACTGTTGATCCATGGACGACGCACTGAACTGAAACGTACTCCCTTGTATGGAGGCCACCAAATTCGACAAATGTCCGACATTAATCTCCGGCCTTCCTCCCACCGCCCGCACAATCATGCGCGCGAGTTCGATCCCCGTCTTCACGGCTTGCCGGGTTTCGGTTCTCCCCTGCAACAAGCTACGGCCGTCTACTCCGGAAAGCATGGGTAAGGTTGGTTCGTCTTTCGTTCCCAGTCTCGCTAGGATGTAGCCTTCATCATCCGTCAACCAATTCTCGGCCGCTGTTCGCACCACGGCGGAGGGTGCCCGCTCTGTGAGCGCGACCCGGACTTCGTGAAACGGAACGAGCGTGACGGTCGCGTCTTTGATCCACGGATGCTGTTTCAATCGCTCTGCCAACCAGTTTGGATTCAACGCATACAGCGTCGTATCATCCTTAAACCCCAGCCGGCTCAAGACCTCGCGACGAGAGACATGATCGAGCCCTTCAATCGTCACTTGCCGCACCGCAAACCATCCCCTGGCCAAGGGCCCCACCTCCCGGGCGAGCAGGAACAGTCCCACACATCCGGAGGTCACGAGGCCGACGACCCCAATGGCATAGATCGTTTTGAACACACGCCTGCCCCATCGAGCCAACCGATTTCTGGTGACCTGTCCCTCGCCGGTCTCGTCGAGACCACGACGCGCATTGGTTCTCGGTCCGACACGTCTCTTTCGCTTTCTCGAGAACACAATCGATAGATCCTTAACTAGTCCCGGTCTTGAATGGTTGTCGTTGTTCGCGAACCAGCGCCGACTGCACAATCACTTCGGTCAGGGCGTCGTAAGTGAGCCCGGCTCGAGCGGCTGCCATCGGCAGCAAACTCGTTTCCGTCATTCCGGGAGCGGTATTGATTTCCAACACATAGGATTTCCCTTGAGGCGTAATGCGGAAATCGACACGGGCGGCTCCCTCACAGCCGAGTACCCGGTAGGTCCGAACAGCCAATCCATGGATCTCTCGCGTCACCTTGGCGGAGAGTGGAGCAGGACAGAGGTATTGCGTTCGCCCTTTCTCGTATTTGGCAGAGAAGTCATAGAATCCACCCGGTGCGACAATTTCTACAGACGGAAAGGCCTCGATACGTCCGTCAGGTCCGGCGACAACGCCGACCGTCACCTCATGCCCCGGAATATACGCTTCGATCATCGCTTCGTCCTCAAAGCGATGAGCCATCCTCAATGCCTCGTTCCATTGTGAAGGCTGTCTGACGATCGTCACACCTATCGTGGAACCCTGCGAAGGAGGCTTGACGACCACCGGCCATTTCAGCTTTGCGGCTTTCAACACCTTGGCACTGGTCGTCGCTTGCTCCTTCATCACCACCGTCCCTGAGGGAACCGGGATCCCGTGAGTCTTCAACAAGGTCTTGGTCACAACTTTATGCATCCCGATTGCACTGGCGCGGACACCGGACCCCGTGTAGGGAATACGGATCGACTCGAGAAAACCCTGGATCGAGCCATCCTCTCCACCCGGTCCATGTAACGCGAGAAATGCGATCTTGACCTCGCGGTCAAGCAATTCCTTGTAAAGGGAAGGTCCTACATCGATGGTGATCGCGTCGTAGCCGCTGCGAAGCAAAGCACGGCAGACGGCCTCCCCGGTTTTTAGCGACACCTCTCGTTCTGAGGACTCCCCTCCCATCAACACACCAATCCTGGCGCGGGTCAACGGCCTGCCTTCACCTGGTCGCATTCTGTTCCCACGTATCGATTTCATAGTCGCCCTCAGGCCTGGCCGATCACCTTCAACTCGAGATCGAGCAGGACACCCGTTTTCTTGCGTACCTCCTGGCGAACTTTCTTGATCAATTTCAGCACGTCCTTTGCGCGAGCCTGTCCCAGGTTCACCATGAAGTTGGCGTGTTTGTCGGATACCTGCGCATCACCGACCCGGGCTCCCTTCAGCCCCGCCATTTCAACGAGATGGCCTGCCGAATCTTTGGGTGGATTTCTGAAGACGCATCCTGCACTGGGTAACGAAAGGGGTTGTGTGTCTTTACGATATTGCAAATAGTCTTTGACGGTCTTTTCGATATCTTTGCCGACCCCCGGCCTCAATTGCAGCCAGACACCAACCACGATGCCGTGCGGCAATTGTGCGTGCCGATAGCCAAACTCGATATGGGATGCGTTGAGATCCACGATCTCGCCTTTTCCTGTCACGAGACGGATCGCTTTGACCGATTCCTTCATCTCCCCTAATCTTGTTCCGGCATTCATGACGACACAGCCGGCCACCGTGCCTGGAATACCTGCCCCCCATTCCAGCCCAGAAAGTCCGCGGCGCACGGCATACCCGATCAAGGTCGGCATCCCGACACCTCCCTCCGCATAGAGAACGTGATCGGGTTCCTGCCGGATGGTACGCATCCTTCCCAAGCTCATGACGATACCCCGGATACCGCCATCACGGACCAAGAGGTTCGTTCCGCCCAGAACGAAGAGGGGAACCTTCGCGCCATGCGCCTGTTTGACCACCCGACAAACATCGTCGACGTCGGCCGGTTCGACCCACACATCTGCCGGACCGCCGATTCGGAATGAGGTGTATTTCTGCAGCGGTTCATTGAACTTGACGACTCCCCGCACCCCGTCCATCGCGCTCCTCAAAATATTTACTGCCGCACCCGTGCGCTCCGCGTCGTCCCGGGGTCGCTTCCGAAGATCCCTTCTGGGCATCATCCGTCACGCCGAGGCCGGAAGCCGATCCAGGATGCCGAGCCCGGCTTTCCAGATATCCCCAGCTCCTAACGTCAACACGAGATCTCCCGACTTCAGCACCGGCAGGACTTGATCCGGCAACGATTCTTTTCGATCGATAAAGGTTACTGACGGATGCCCCGTCGCGCGAACGGCATTCGCAAGACCTTCACCTGAGACGCCGGGAATCGGCTTCTCGCCGGCCGCATAAATCTCGGTGATGAACACGGCATCAGCCTGGCTGAAGGCGGTGGAGAATTCTGCCGCCAGATCCCGTGATCTGGTGTAGCGATGCGGCTGAAAGAGCACCACCAATCTGCGGTTCATGCTTTGCTTCGCGGCGGCCAAGGTGGCCAGGATCTCCGTCGGATGGTGGCCGTAGTCATCGACCACCATGATGCCGGCCTTTTCCCCGCGCAGATGGAATCGGCGTTCAACACCTGTGAAGGCCGCCAATCCCTTCCGGATCAAATCCGCCGGCACATCGAGCTCCAAACCGATCGCAATTGCGATCAGAGCATTGGACACGTTGTGCACGCCGGGAATGGCCAGCCGAAATGGGCCCAGATTCTTCCCGCGAAAGTGCGCCCGGAATTCGGACCCCCAAGGTCGCAAGCTGATGTCGGTCGCGCGGAAATCTACGACGCACCCCTCGTGCTCCTGAAGGCCATAGGTCTGATACCGCTTGACGACGCGCGGCAACAATGCTCGCAGCCGCTCGTCATCGGCACACAGCACCGCCAACCCATAGAAGGGTACCTTATTGACGAATTCAAGAAAGCTGTCGTTCAACCGGTCCATCGTTCCGTAGTGTTCGAGATGCTCGCGATCGATATTGGTTACGGCGACGATCGTCGGGGACAGGCGCAGAAAAGAGCCGTCGCTCTCGTCCGCCTCGGCGACGAGGAGATCTCCGCGCCCCAGACGCGCATGGCTTCCCAAGGCGTTGACCTTCCCACCGATAACCATCGTCGGATCGAGGCCCCCTTGGGCTAATACATTGGCCACCATG
>DAISKX010000277.1:0-5504 GCA_036820725.1 Nitrospiraceae bacterium | reverse complement strand
CCAACCAAGCCGACGTTCAGGAGTGCGGCGAGCACGAACCGGCTGAGTGTAGTTTTCATGGACTGACTCCTTATCAATTTGGAATGCACTGAGAAGCAGGTGTCAGGCCGGTTCCTTTGTTACCTCAGCACGAGCGTCATAACGACTCCCGTAATCACGGCACCGCACACTACCAGGGCCAGTACTTCATTCCCGAGCCCGTACGGGTCATCGAACATAACCACCCCCTTTAGATTATTTCTTGGCAGCAAGGACGACGACACCGAGCGAAGAGGGCGATCAATTGCCCGAATGGATGACCGCTCTCTCCTATAAGATGGGCGAGTTGAGATGCTGATCCGATGGAAGGCTAGATCGTCTAGTGTAGTCGTCTGGCGTGATGAAAGCTGGTCACAATTGCTCTATCGTGGGAATGAGAAAGCCTATGATGCCGGGCAAAGGGGAGAGCTGTGCACGGTGCCGTTTCGAACTCCTCAAATGGATTGCCACAGCGATATCATCGACGTAGGAGATGCATTACATTCTGTGGGGTTATCTTCGATTTCTGCCGAGGGCTTTCTCCACAGCTCGTATTTTCTCGGCTCTCTTCTTGGCTCGCTTCACGTCGGACAGTCGGCCTCTCGTCTGCTGTTGTTCAGCCCGTAATTCGTCTATTTGTGATTGTAAGTGCGTGCGTTCCTCCTGATACTGGTCTATGCATTCCCCTGGCGAGAGTTTAATCCACTCGCCATTGTTCCGTGCGCGCCTCATTCTCTGTTTCAAGGACTCGCGTAAGACCTTCGTGCGTCTGATCAACAAGGAACGCAACGCCTCATGCCGGCGTTGGATGTCATCCTCATCAGCCAAAATCCCTCGCATGTCAGTGGCCTGCATCGAAGCTCCTCTCTGCCTATCCGGGGTTAGCTTCAGATGAAGAATTCGTGGTCAGCATAAGATTTCCTCGGGTCAGTTGCCCAGGATGTTAGAGCAAGGCGTATCTATCTCAGGAAAGATCGATTACGGAAATAACCTAAAACATCCTCTTCACGAGCCAGCACCAACCCTTCATCGTCGCCCTCCACTTCTCTGGCGGCGTGTTTGTTGTACATGATATGCTCGCTCGGCCTGAGGGTGGTCTTCACAAACGTCTTCTTCTTGACCTTCTCGTTAGAATCCTTGTCCTCGACAAACCGCCCCTACGGCAAGGACCTCTCCTTCCTCCGCTTTCTCTTGCGCCGTGTCCGGAATGATAATGCCGCCGGCGCTCTTCTCGCTCGGTTCGCCCGTGCGGATCAATACCCAATCATGCAACGGTGTAAATTTCATTGACGTTCGTCCTTCCATCCGCCGTGCAACATGGCTCTTTAGGGACATTGCCATCCGCACCTGCAAACCCAGTGGTCAACAGGCAAAGTTTTTTGGAGGCACTCTTGGCACGCAGGACAATGCCGGGTCCACGCCTCTGCCAGCGGTGCTGGCGCAGAGATCGTCTCACGCCATTGCACGACTCCATCGTGGGCAGATGTAATCATCACACGACTCGCACGGGTACGGCTTCTGCGCGAAAGAAGGAAAGCCGGTTGTGTCGAGCCCACTTCTCCTCGCTGAACCTCATAGCACTCCTTGCGTAACGTATTATGATAACTATTCTATGCTTCTACCGGGAGGCTCAACTGGTCAAAATTGGTCAGCTGGCTAAAAACAGTGATTCCTACGTTCGCGACGATTGAATCCCCACGTTCAGCTAGAGGCGAATTCCGTTCCTGATGCAGGTTCGACCGTCTCGCCCTGGGTGTCAGCCTTCGCAACAAGAGGGAAGACACAGCACCATAATTGCTGGGACGACCCTCTTGTTATTCTTGCATGCAATTCTCTCCTCCCAGTGTACGGTCTGTCCCCCAATCATCTGGTTTGTGAACACATCAAACCGACATAGCGACCCCTCGCAATCTCGCTGGCTTAGCGACCCCGTTTCCGAGAGGGTTTATGGACACCCCTCCCGATCCTGATGCCACCTCTCCCGATCGAATGCCACTGGCCCCCATCCCCTATTACCCAGGGGTTTGAGCATCTTCTCAGTCGGAAACGGTGAAACCCCGCTCTAGATGCGGATGCTGCCGAAGGCACTCAAGGTTATCATGTGGGCCATCGATCCGATGTCTCCGATCATGTTTGCGACTCATGGTGGGCATCGATGCCCGATCTTGCGACCATGACCGATCTGGCGATCATGCGGATGCACAGTCACAAGAAGTTACTACGACAGGTCATACCCATGTCGTTGTCCCACCTGTCCAGTCCCCCAGGGATATGGACAGCCTGGACAGCCATTTCCGAGAAACTCCCATGACTGCTCGTGGCTCTCGATCTTGCGATTGATCTCGTGATCGATCTTGATCTGGCGATTGATCCCACGATCGACCCCCATGTTGACGGTTGACAGTTGACAGGGGGTCTGTCCCATGGAGACCTCCGATCGATCTCACGACCCATTGTGATCGCTATCGCTATCGATCCTGGCTACCGATCTTGCTATCGATCTGGCTCCCGATCTCGATCTCTCGACCCGATCGTGCGACTCATGCCCGCGACCGATCCAGATCGAATGTCAAAGAACATGGTAATTTCGCGATCGCCAGTATCCATGCGCTTTTGAGCAGTCTGGACAGCCTGGACAGCGATTTTGGGTAAACCGGTGACGATGGGTCATGACCCCTTATTTCGTCATTCGTAACTGCAATCCTGTTTTTGGGGACTGTCCATGAGCAGAGTGGAACCTCTATTCGTAGTTCGTAAGGGGGTACGCCAATGATGCGGCTATATGAGGAAGACTGACTTCTGCGCCGCAACGGGTGCAGACGTATTGGCCCGTTAAATAGCCATTTTCACTCTGCTGCAAAACGAGCGTGACATGATGGCACGGCCGATTGCCTTGTTCCTGCCAAGCCTGTCGCTTTGCCTGTGCATCTGAGATTGTCATCTACCTAAGACGGGACCATAGCAAGTGTCCGGTCATCAGTAAATTCTATTCACTTTCTCTTATCATGCGCAGAAACCACAGTGCCTTCCGGCTCGCTCTGCAATGCGCCGAGGAGCAGGGGAGATCATCCTTACCATACTGAATACATCATTCCAGATCGTGGACCCGGCTGTATGACTTGGCTAGGATGCTAAGCGCGTGGTCGCAATCGAATGTGTCGCCGATTCGCCTAGCGCCTCCCTCACGGCCGCCCCCAACTCATGCAACGAAAATCCCTTCTGTAAGAATTGTGTGACACCCAGCATACGAGCGACGCTCTCTGCCTCCACGGTACTGTAACCGGTCAAGATAATGACAGGGGTGTGGGGATCGAGAGAACGGATGCGTCGCAACACCTCAATCCCGTGAAGTTCCGGCATGTGTAGATCGAGGATGGTGAGTTGCGGGTGACGTTTCTCAAACAGGTCCAGGCCCTTTTGGCCACCGTCGGCGAGGAAAACCTCATGGCCCTTCCGGCTTAAGACGGTGCACAACAATTCTCGAACGCTTTCTTCATCGTCGACGACCAAGATGCGAGCCATAAAATCCTCTCAGCATAATGTACGAATCCCATCCCGTGTAAGTATGGATGGGAAACCAGCATTGTCAAGAATACCGCTGCGACCCAAAGCGGCGTGCGAGCAAAGGGGAAACTACCCTAGGTATCCCCCTAGCTTTTTACCTAGGAGGTTGATCAATCCGCCTGGCAGTGCTAGTGAAACATTGGGTCGCCTCTTAGCGGTAGGCCTTCGACCACTCAATGGGGTCGAGTCAACACTTCGCAGGGTCATATATGTTTTGGAATAAAGAGACTCCCACCGTTGCTGGGCTGTACTGGTTTAAAGCCGACGATCACGATGTCACCATTGTCGAACTGACCGTCACGGGTGACATGATCATCACACTCCATCCGAGACCAATACATCTACCGGTGGCAAAATTTCTCACACGTTTTGGTGAATGTAACTGGCATGGACCCATTCAAACTCGAATTTCTCACGACGAAGGAGAAGTCAGTCATCCCGAAGACCGATCGGATGTGGTGGACCTTGCCTCCTACCGTCAGCGAACTCGATAAAAGTCCATTGAAATAAAAGCGGTCGGGCAGACCACGGGTAGTGGGCTATTTTGATTTCACATGAAATGTCCAGATGGACCAGACGGTTTTGTAGGAGGATCACCTAAAGATGTATCAGCAGGAGCCATTTCAACACCCATTTGGGGCGTGGCAAACAGTTCAGCAAATCCTTTGTTCTCTACGGCCCATCGTGCCTGTAACAATAAATTCGATGTTTCATTGGCTAAAATTCTTCGCTGATCAGGAGAAAGGGCGAATAGCTTCTGATCCGGGAAGAGATGCTCACTTACTTGTAGCATCAGGGAAGCAAAGGAAGCGGCGTGCAAAAACCTAGGCTGTAATTGCTGGGGCATAATACCTCCTTATATAAAAAGATCTTTTAATTCCCAAATATGGTCTGTGATTCCGGCTGCCATGGCTGGTGTAACCCTGAGTGACCGATGAATCAAGCAGAAATTATAGGTCCAGAAGTACAGGGCGACTGCCGCTTTCAGGTTCGCCAGCTTTTTCGAGAAGGCCAGCGTCAAGCGATGAAACCTAGCTATCTTCATTCTGAGCGTCAGGTTTTGCCGTTCCACATACGAAGTGCAGACCTTACTGTAATCGGGAATCCCCAGCACTTCGGTAATTTCCGTTCCAGATACGCGAGGCGGGGCATACCGTCCAGGACCAGGATTCGTAGAAGCATAAAACTTGGTGATTTGCGCATAGGTCGCACGGTTACCAAAGTAGTGGCGAATCGCTGGACTATAGGGACCCCAGGCGTCGGTACTGACTTGCGTCGATCCTTCAATCCGCTGACTCAGATCGGCAATGAACGTGTGGGTATTGACCGAATCCCGCTTGCCGACATGCCACGCTGCAACCAGTTTGCTTTTGGGGTCCAAGGCAATGAAGGTGTATTGATCCCCGATTCCAGAATTAGGCTTCCGTTCTTCTGCCTTAATCATGGCTTCTTTCTTGCCGACAAAGGTCCAAATCTCGTCACACTCCACCGCTTCACAGCGAATCCCTCGCAGCCGTTCCTTCAGCATCTGCTCGCACTTTTGGCCGACTTCTACCAAGAGTTTCATGATGGTCTTTTTGTGGACGCCGGTCATGCGGACAATGGAACGGATCGAGCAACCTTCGGACAGTGCGGCAATGACCGCGAGCTTCTTTTCTGGCTTCAGCACGTTCATGGGACCTCCTTGGCTGGAGATCCCGGAAGGTGTATAGTGCGGACTACCTTAACGGGTGTAATCCGGTTTGACCTTCGCGGGACCTACCGGGTTGCGGCTGCTTCGGTGTTATCAGCACCGGGGCAGCCAAGCTTTCTTTCAAGTGATGGTGGCGGGGGCCAGTCTTGAACTGGCGACAACTGGCTTAGCGGGCCAGCGTTCTATCCCCTGAACTACCCCGCCATTCATCATTTCCTGCTTCATGATT
>DAISKX010000276.1:0-5508 GCA_036820725.1 Nitrospiraceae bacterium | reverse complement strand
GCTCCCTTTCATGGTCGCGTCCAGCTTGGGCATTACCGTCTTGCCCTGTAGCGCCTGACACCGAAATATCAGAATAAGCGGCTGGCTGCCGTGTCGTTTGCCAAACCGATTCCGGAACGCCGCATCGGTCTCGCCTGGCGGAAGGGTTTACGTGGCATGAAGCGATCACGGTCATTCGGGATTCGATCCGCGCGTTGAGAATTCCGGAGTTCGAGATGCTGACGAAGTAGCGACCCGGATGGCGACGGATTTGCAGTCGCCTACCGCGCGCCGTGCGAGGTGAGGATGTCGATAATCTTCCGATAGCCCTTTTGTCTGGCATGCCCGAGCGGCGTGACTCCCTCGCCATCCGGCAGATTCACATCGGCTCCTGCCGCAACCAGCAATCGCACGATCTCCTGATGACTGGGGCCACCATCGCTCAAGTGGATGGCTTCCAAGAGGGCTGTCCAACCCAACCGATTCACATGATTGATGTCGATGTCGGTCTTCAGCAGCTCTTTGACGACCTCGACATGCCCACGTTCGCACGCGGGAATCAAGGCTGTCCCACCATAGCGGTTGTAGACCTTGAAGTTGGGAGCGGCTTTGAGCGCGAGCTTCAGAATTTCCAACCGGCCGCTCGCCCCTGCGAGCAACAATGGACTGTCGAGTTGGTGATCCTGCGCGTTCACGTCCGCTCCGGCAGCGATCAAGAGTTTCGCCGCCTGGATGCTGTTCCGTTCCGTGGCGACCAAGAGAGCGGTGCGGCCGCGGTCGTCCTGAGCCTTGACGTTCGCGCCTTCCTTCAGGAACCGGGCGACTGAAGCAGCGTCATTCTGTTCCGCCGCTGCGATCAATGCCTCATCTTTGCTCATGCTTCGAATCTCGCCCTCCACCGAACTCCTGTCTGCCACCCACAGAAGAGAGAGCATGCAGGCGACTACATAGAAAGATCGCGTGATCCGTCCTTCGGTCCAACCTATTGCGTGTGTGCGCATCACGATCATCCTCATATGACCTCCTCACGCCAAGCCTCGTGGCAGCAACACGTCGAGAGAGCTACGCACTCTTGAAACGTGTGAGCCGAGCAAACATGATCGCGGCAAAGGGCATGACAAGGCTGATGACCAATTGCACGATGAGCAACGTACCGAGCTGGCTATAGTCTTCCGATGCTTGGACGACTCCGGTGACGGGATCGCGGACTTCACGCGTGACGACAAAAATCTCATTGAGATATTTCGTTCCGAGCTGGCTGAGCGACAACGACAGGTTCGTAAAGGACGCCATCACGGCAAAATACGTCGCCTTGAGGTTCGCCGGGGCCGAGTTCGCAATCCAGGCGAGCATCGGAATCATAGAGATCTGTCCCAACGGCGATTCAAGCGCCGTATCGATCAGCGCGATGAACCGCGCGTCGACGATCCCCCCCGTCATCCGTGCCGTCCATTCATGGAGCCCATAGTACATGCTCACGACCGGGAGCGAGAGGATCGTGCCGATCACGGTCAGGAACCCGACCACGTAGGCGATGGACCGTTCAGCCATAAACCGGCGGAAGATAAACATCCCGGCCAGCGTGAGCGTGCTGCCGATCAGCGAGAGGACCGACAGGAACTGCTGATCGAACTTCAGCTTGTCAATCATCCACCATGTGGCTCCCGGGCCCGGACCCGGCGTCGCGCGGAAGAGAAAGATCACGATGGCGGTACCGATCAATGTGAACCGCATATCGGGCTCGAGCTCTCGCGTGAGGCGAAGAATCAGGAAGGACACGATCCCGAGCGACCCGACGAAGACGATCTCCTCACTATATGGCCAGCCACCGAGGCCGACCACCAGGGTAAAGACGACGAACACGAAGCTGCCCCCAAGAATCCACCAGTTCGGCTTCGTCAGTTCGGCCGGATTCACCCGGTCCGTCACCATCGCCGCCGCCTGTTTGGCGGTAAAGCCCTGCCGTCGGAACCGGCGCTTGTCCCGCCAGGCGATCAACGCGGCCACGAACACGCCCAGTACCGATACAGCAGGGATGACGAGCGCCATGAGATAGATCTGGTGATAGATTCTAATGATCTCCGGCTGAGGCAGGTTCTCGATTCCGGTGAAGAGATAGAGATTGACCACCGCCACGAGGATACCGCCACCGATGATCGCCACCCGACCGAGCGTCTGCATGGTCGTGTGCATCAGCTTCCTGGTCGCGGCAGGAAACGGGCGGCCCTGATCATCCACGAGGGGTACCGCCTCGACGGTCATGGCATCGGCAACAGTATCCTGAAGCACATACCCGACCGGCGCGAGCAGGCTACTGATCACAAACCACGCCTCGGCCGGAAGAATAGCGGTCATCGCCTCGCGGTTCCCGATAAGTGCCGCCATAATCGCCAGACTCGCCGCGAGCAGCGCGGCACCGACGCCGACCAGCCATCCCTTCCATTTCCACAAGAGATCGACCAGGTGGCCAAGCGGCATCTTCAATCCCCAAGGGATCCCGGCCCAAAAACCCAGCGCGGCGAGGAATGCCGCTGAAAGGCCCAGATAATCTTTCACGAAGAAGGTGCCGACGATGCCCGTCAGTCCCGAAATGCCGAACGCCATGTACACCATGAGCGGCGGCAGGTACGAGAGACGAAACTCGCGCGCGAGTTCAAAGATGTTGCGATCGATCCACTGGTACATCACGGTAAACATGTCGGTGTCCTGCTAGATTTTATCGGGAGGCTAATCGTGAGGATAGGTGAGCGATTGATATTCTGTCGAACCCTGGCTAGAGTGCCGATTACTTACTATAAAAATTACACGCCGCTGGGTCTCGACTGCAAGGTGGGGTACGCCACAATCAAACGGATCGCATGGAGTGGAGAGCTGCTGCTCATGCAGATCCTGAAGGCCCGTGCTTCTTCCCCATGGGAGAGGACAGAACGCGTGCAATAAGTCGATCGGAAAGTCAAACAACTGAAGAGGGAGAGAGATGGCAGACACTGTACGTGGGCGACGAACACAACCTCATTCGAAGAAGAAGGTCGGGATGGTGCGGCGGACGACGAAGTCTCACGCCGGCGAGACAGGCGGCGCTGTGATTGTTCTGTATGGATCCACCGCGCTCCGACGAGAAAAAGCCGCCGAAGTGGTGTCCCAAGAACTGAACCTCCATCTCTCCCGAGTGGATCTGTCAGCGGTGGTCAGCAAGTACATCGGCGAGACCGAAAAGAATCTGAACCGCGTCTTTGACATGGCGGAACGTAATGGCACGATCCTCTTCTTTGACGAAGCAGACGCGCTCTTTGGGAAACGGAGTCAGGTCAAATATGGTCATGACCGCTATGCAGATGCCGGGGTAATCCATCTCCTGCAGCGAATCGAGAAGCATCCGGGGCTCGTGATCCTCACGACGAATGGGAAGAGACGCATCGATCAGGCCTTCTCTCCTCAGAAGCCGGTGGTTGTTCTGGACGGGAGAATGAAGAGAATGCGGAAAAAGAAAATGCGTAAGAAGAAAGAGTGATTAAAAATTGCAGATGCCTTCCTTATGCTGCGAACCATACTTACTATCGTACTCGTAACCATCTCAACGCTTTCGCATGCCACGAACAGAACGCCTGATTCCCACAACACGGGAGTGAAACCACTCAAACATGGTGCTTGCCCCGCCGAGTATCTCCGATCAAAGGCAACTTCACGACCTATAGTGGAGAACGCTGCATTTACCACATGCCTGGTCAACGTTTTTACAGCAAGACGAAGGCCGAGCGTTGCTATGCAAGTGAAGTCGAGGCTGTACAAGATGGATGTCGAAGGTCGAAAGTGTGATGTGCCGCGAAATCCACGTGCTATCGGGCCGTACCCATCGTCCCCATGAAAGGGTGCCGCGCCACATCGATTGCGCTTTCGCTTCTCCGGAGACAGGCCGTTACAAGTACTGCGAGAAATAGGGAGTCGCCAGGTTCCCCTTCTTGCTCGCAGATCGCGCAAAGGACACGTGCTCGCTCGATGCGCGCAGTGAACGGCAACCCTGGCTAATCCCCTAGGATGTGCGAGTTTGGAAGGGGCGACTAATCGACAGCCGCAGGCGGACCAGCATGAGGCTCATTTCCTTATCGCTTAGCCATTCGTGGTCGATGAGAGGGACGCATACTGCCCCGCAAGCCGGTGATACCGTGATACACTGTTCACTAAGGAGAACCAGCCCCGTAATAGCTTTACTCACGACCTGCCGACCGCTCCCCTTCCCCAAATTCCTTTCCTTGTTTGACAGACCCCTTCTTCAAGCCTAGCCTGGCATTGATTGCCGCCCCCCTGCTTCACGGGGTATCGAAAGAACCAAGCTGTCCGGAATACTTTGTCGGGCCGACGGCGGCCGCGCGGTCCGCAACTCGGCGGCACTCTCTCAAGATCTGGTCGTAGCAGAAAGGGAGACCGGTGAAAAAAGACTATTGGTTGTACGGAGTCGCCGCATTTTCAGGGATTCTTGTCTGGGTGCTTGTTTCTTCAATCTCAGGCCGGCGGGAAGCATGGGACTCGGCCGCATATTTTCAGGTGGGTATTCCTGCGCTTTGCCTGGTCTCGGCCGTGATGGGCTACCTCTCGCCCGACCGTGCATGGCGATGGGGCGCGATTCCTCTTGGCGCGCAACTCGTTTGGATGTTGGTGACGCAGGGACCCGGCAATCTCTTGCCGCTCGGACTGATCGTCGGTGGTGTACTCGCCGTTCCGCCTATTCTTGCCACCCGGTTCGGCGCATTCATTCATCATCGCACCGCCCGTCAAGCTGGATAGTCACGGCTACCGTTCTCATACCGGCGATCTGAGTTGACGAACATTCCAGTTCTACCTCGAAAAAAGAATCAGTTTTTGCCTCGATCCAACGACAATTTCGTCCGTCGAGGCAGCCGTGCTGAGTATCCCTTTATGATCTCATGCCTCCTGACGCACGTGATGGTATGGTCATTCACCATGCCCGTTGCTTGCATGTGCGCGTAACAGACCGTCGATCCCACGAATGTGAAGCCTTGTTGGCGCAGATCTTTACTCATTGCATCCGACTCACGGCTTGTCGCTGGGTAATCCTTCACCTGCCTGAGCACGTGCACAATCGGCTTGCCATCCACAAACTTCCAACTGTAAGCATCGAAACTTCCGAACCTCTCCTGGACCTCCAGAAATTTCCTGGCGTTGTTGATCGCTGCAAGGATTTTGGCTCTATTCCGGATGATTCCTGCATTCCCGAGCAACTCCTGCACCTTGCGTTCACCGTACCTGGCGACCTTCTCAGGATCGAAGCGATCAAAGGCGATGCGGTAGTTGTCCCGCTTTCGCAGCACGGTGTACCAGCTCAGCCCCGCTTGCGCGCCTTCCAGGATGAGAAATTCGAATAACCGCTGGTCGTCATGGACCGGCACGCCCCACTCGTGGTCGTGATACTCGACGTAATCCGGTTTGCTCAAATCCACCCATGGGCAACGGCGGATGTCAGGCTTCTTTGGCATATCGGCTAGCCCGCATTATTCATGAGGGTTCGTGACG
>DAISKX010000275.1:0-5523 GCA_036820725.1 Nitrospiraceae bacterium | reverse complement strand
GATGGGTCGTGACGTGGTAGCCGAAGAAACCGCGCGCGCACAGATCCCCATCATTCCGCCCGGCTCCGTAGGACGACGTCACTTCGATCAGCTCATTGTTCTTTGCCTGAATCGTGATGCTGCAGCCGTCTCCGCAGTAGGTGCAGATCGTATCCGCGCGTTTCACCATCCACGGACGAAACTCGTACATGGAGAGGCGGCTGGTAATGGCGCCGACCGGGCAGATCTGGACGCAGCCTCCGCAGAACTCGCACTCAAGTTCATGATGACCGAAATGTTTGATTTCAGTCATCGTCCCCCGACCGGACGGTGCCAAGGCCTTCACGTCCATCACCTCGTCGCAATAACGCACGCAACGCAGACATTGTACGCAACGGTTCATCTGCGTTTCGATCACCGGGCTGAAGTATTCCTTCTGAAAGATACGCTTGATTTCGACGAACCGGCTGGTGGTGGGTGTGTACTCATGGGAAAAGTCCTGTAAATCACAACGCCCTCCCTGGTCGCACACCGGGCAGTCCAACGGGTGGTTGGCCAGGATGAATTCGAGGACCGACTTGTGCGCGTCGTCCACGACGGAGGTGGCGGTGCGAACGGCCATGCCCTCCGCCACGGGCGTGCTGCACGATGTCTGCAGTTTCGGCATTTTTTCAATTTCGACTAGGCACATGCGGCAATTGGCGTCGGGCTTGAGCTTGGGGTGATAGCAGAAATGCGGAATCATGACCCCCATACGGCGGGCCGCCTCGATGACCAATGTCCCTTTCGGAACCGTCATGGGTGTACCGTCAATGGTGAGACGAACCATATCGGAGGCAGACGTCGTCATTCGTCAATTGTCAATCGATTGGAAACCGCAATCAATTGCCCCTCAGACGCTGAATGTGATCTGTAATAAAACATCTTCTCCGTATGCGAATGGCCAAGGAACGAGTGACGGATAACGTTACCGTTTCGCTCCCACCGGTTCCGGCCGCAAGAGGTTTGCGGTCTCGGCGGCATGGATCAGTTCAATGTATTCATGTCGCCAGTGCTTCAACGTACTCATGACCGGCGAGACTTCGGCATCTCCGAATGCGCAAACCGTGCGCCCTGCGATGTTTTTGCACAGATCGGTCAGTGTTTCAAGGTCTTCCATCCGGCCACGTTTGTCGACGATGCGGCGGAGCGTTTGGACGAGCCAGGAACTCCCCTCGCGGCAGGGGCTGCACTTCCCACAGGACTCATGATAGAAAAATTCCATCAACCGGAGCGCTGCCCACACCATACTCGTGCCCTGTTCCATCACAGTCACACCGCCCGATCCCAGCATGGATCCGGCCTGGGCCACCGACTCAAAATCCATCTTCACATCGAGGTGATCCTGGGTCAGAAAGGGAGCCGACGCTCCTCCGGGGATAAATGCCTTCAACGTCTCTTGCCCCCGCATGCCTCCGGCATGTTCGTAGATCAGTTCTCGAAAGGTGATGCCCATCGGCACTTCATAGTTGCCCGGCCGTTTCACATGGCCGCTGACGCAAAAAATGCGTGTTCCGGTACTCTTGGGAGCGGACCCGATCGAGGCAAACCATTCGTGGCCCCGGACGAGGATGTGCGGGAGATTGGCCAAGGTCTCTACGTTATTGACCACGGTCGGCTTATTGTAGAGCCCGTGGGTAGCCGGAAAGGGCGGCTTGACCCTGGGAAGTCCCCGCTTTCCTTCCAAGGACTCGAGCAGCGCGGTTTCCTCCCCGCAGATATAGGCCCCTGCCCCGCGGTGCACCCAGACGTCGATGTCGATGCCCTGTCCCAGGATATTCTTCCCGACAAAGCCGGCGGTCCTGGCTTCGGAGAGGGCATGCTCGAGGATCGTTGCGCCCAGCACGAATTCACCTCTGATATAGATGTAGGCGGTGGCGGCCTGGATTGCATAACAGGCCAGCACAATTCCCTCGATCATCTGATGGGGATCCCGTTCGATCAGTTGGCGGTCCTTGAATGTGCCCGGTTCACTCTCATCCGCATTGCAACAGAGATAGCGGGGGCCTTGGTAATCCTTGGGTAGAAATCCCCATTTCACGCCGGTGGGAAAACCTGCTCCGCCTCTTCCCCGTAGACCGGATTTGATGACGGTCGCCGTGACCTCCGCGGGAGGGACCTTGCCGAGGACCTTCCGCAGCGCTTGATAGCCTCCCGTCCGCTCATAATCGGGGAGCGAGCCCGTATAACCCGGCTGCTGCATGTTTTTAAGTAAGATTGGTTCGTAGACTGCCATCTTATTTTCTCGTCAACCGTCATTCGTCACACGCCGGAGGAGAGCGGTCATTTTGCGAATGACGAGTGACGATTGACCATTTACGCCTTCTGAGGTTCAGGCCACATGAAGGGTCCGCTCTTCAATGCAGACGTCCCGCTCGTCCGCAGGTCCGCGAGAATCCGGTCGAGCTTTTGTTCAGTCAACCGCTCGTAATAGTCGTCGTTGATCTGCATCATGGGACCTGTCCCGCAGGCAGCCAGACATTCGACTGCGCTCACGGTGAACATCCTATCCGCAGTCGTCTGGCCCGGACCGATGCCCAGTTTTGTTTTCAGCCAGCCGAGAACGGTATCCGAACCCACCAGCGCGCACATCAGTGACTTGCAGACCTGAATGTGGAATTTGCCTACGGGTTTCAAATTTAGCATCGTGTAGAACGTGACGGTTTCATACACTTGAGGTGGTGTCAGCCTGAGCAAGCCCGCAATGTCCTTCATGGCCGCCTCGCTCACATACCCTTCTTCCTGCTGAGCCAAGTACAACAGCGGAAGCAATGCTGAACGTTTGACGGGATAGCGGGCGAGAATCTCGGCTATTTCGTCACTGTGCTTGTCTGCCAACTTCATTCTGTTCGTGGCTCCCGTCATTCGTCACTGGTCAACCGTCAATCGTGGAAGGACCAAGGGCTCGTCCCTCTCATACGTTTGACGTATGACGATTGACCGTTGACGCTGTTTCATCGGTCACATTCCCCCATGACAATATCGTATGTGCCGAAGATGGTAATCACGTCGGAGATCAGGTACCCGCGGGCCATATGATCGAACGCGCCCATGTGAATAAAGGACGGTGCGCGGATCTTCAGCCGGTAGGGACGGGGACTGCCGTCGCTGACGATGAAGAATCCCAATTCGCCCTTGGGGGCTTCCGTGCCGCAGTAGGTTTCGGTTTTGGGCGGTTTGAAACCCTGAGTAAAAATAATGAAGTGGTGAATCAAGCTTTCCATATCCCGCATGACCTGAGCCTTAGGAGGCGGGATGATCTGCGGGTCATCGGCGATGATCGGACCTTCCGGCATCTGATCGAGACTTTGTTTGATGATGCGGGCGCTTTGGCGCATTTCCTCCATCCGTACCCAATAGCGATCGTAGGTGTCTCCGTTTTTGCCGACCGGCACTTCCCAGTCGACTTTGTCGTAGACGCCATACGGTTCGTACTTTCGGACATCGTACGCGATGCCGGATCCACGCAATGTCGGTCCAGTCAATCCGAAATTGATCGCATCGTCCGCTGAAATCACGGCCACGTTTTTTGTCCGACCGATCCAGATGCGGTTACTCATGAGCAATTGGTCATACTCACTGACCTTTTCAGGAAAAGTCGCCAGAAACGCTTTGAGCCGCGACACCAGATCGGGAGTAAAATCGCTGTCGACACCACCGATCCGGTAATAATTCAATGTGAGCCGCGCGCCGCAAAGCTTTTCAAACATGTCGAGCAAGATTTCCCGCTCTCGAAATGTCCAAAAGAACACGGTCATGGCGCCGATATCGAGTGCTTGCGTGCCGAGCCAGAATAGATGGCCGATGATGCGCTGCATCTCGGCCACGATCGTCCGGACGTATTCGGCACGTTCCGGCACCTTCATGCACAGCAATTTCTCGACCGCTCGGACATAGGCGTAGTTGTTGGTCATCGCACAGACGTAATCCAGCCGGTCCGTGTGCGGAATGATCTGCATATAATTCAGGCCTTCGCAGAGTTTTTCTACTCCGCGATGCAGATATCCCAGGTCGGGCGTGGCTTTCATGATCCGCTCCCCGTCCAATTCCAGAACGACGCGGAGGACGCCGTGAGTGCTGGGATGTTGAGGGCCCATGTTCAGGAGCAACTCTTCCCTTCTCCGGGAACCCGGCAATTCAGGACCTGCAAGGAACGGCTGCTTGTCCTTTTCGGAGATTTCGCCGTCCGACGTCACAGACGGTTCGTCCAACCGCGGAATAAATGGAAACGAACTTCTCCACCCTTTTCCTTCTGTGGGGAAATCCTTCCGTAACGGATGGCCCTCTTGATAATCGTCGGGCAACAGAATACGGCGGAGATCGGGATGCCCGGAAAACGTGATCCCCATGAGGTCATAGACCTCACGCTCCATAAAATTGGCGCCCTTCCAGATATCGGTGACGGATGCGATCGTCGGATTATCCTCCGTCAAGCGGGCTTTCAGACGGATGCGGCGGCGATGGGGCAGAGACAGGAGCTGGTAAATGACTTCGAATCTCTCGCGGTCGTCGGGATAGTCGGCCGAACAGATGTCCGTAAGGTGGTCGAATGCGGCTTCGGGCGTATCATGCAGCCACTTCGCCACGTCCACAATGCGGCCGGGGACCACACGCGCACTGACCTCATTACGTTCCGTATCGGCTTCGACGGACAGCACGGCATCCGGAAAAGTCGTCATCAGCGATTCGAGCAATGGTTGCATAGAGACAAGCCGTCAGTCGTCATATGTCATTCGTCAAACGGTGGAGTCTGTATACGAGATTTCGATTGACGAGTGACGGTTGACCGATGATCCCTTCACTTCACGAATACTTTCTCGCGTTGAATTTTTTCTTGCAATTTTAGGATTCCGTCCAGCAGCGCCTCTGGTCTCGGGGGGCAACCGGGCACATACACATCGACCGGCACAATTTGATCGACTCCCTGCACGACGGCATAGCTGTTGTAGTGGTTGCCGGAAGTCGCACAGGAACCCATGGACATGACGTATCGTGGTTCCGGCATCTGATCGTAGATCCGGCGGATGACCGGTGCCATTTTCCGGCACACGGTGCCGGCGACGATCATAAGATCCGACTGCCGGGGAGAGGCGCGGAATACGCCGGCCCCAAAGCGATCGATGTCATAGCGGGAGGAGACCGACGCGATCATTTCAATCGCGCAGCACGCCAGTCCGAAGGTCATGGGCCAAAGCGAGGATTTTCGCGCCCAACAGACAAAAGCGTCGAGGTTGGTCGTCAGAATGTTCGCGTCCAATTGTCGCTCTAAAAAACTCATAATACGTCTTTCGTCGTTCGTAAAGCGTCGTTCGTCAAAGACATCATATCTTCTACCTGTCACTCACCCACTGTGGGGTTGAGCGGGTGGCGCCAGACTGGGAGCCCGTCCGCCCGCAGCGAAAGGGACCCATTGGGGGATGGGTGGAGTGAGGACGGACGGGCTGGCTCGCGACAGGACCCGCTCAATCCCATTCCAATGCCCCTTCCTTCCAGGCATACCAGAAT
>DAISKX010000274.1:0-5568 GCA_036820725.1 Nitrospiraceae bacterium | reverse complement strand
GACTTCTGGAGTGCTCTTCCGTGTAGGCAACTTCGCCTAATCGCCGAAGTGTTTCGGACGCCTTCACTGCGTCGTTGGTCAAACGAGACGCCGGGTTGCCGTGATCTCGATAGGCAGCGAGAGTCTCCAGCGGGATCGTGTCGATTGTTTCAGACCCAATGAGAGCCTCCACGTATTTCAGATCGCTGTAGGCCGGATTTTTGGTGCTCGTGCTGGCCCACAGGAGCCGTTGGATCCGCGCGCCCTGGGCTTTGAGTTTATCGAAACGCTCACTCTCAAAGATTTCTTTGTAAATCCGGTAGGCCGCTTTGGCGCTGAAGATCGCCACTTCCCCATGAAAAGTTTCGGCGAGCTCAGCTTTCGATTTGTCCACCGCCATCGTTTTCTCAAGCCTCGGATCGAGCAGCACGTCGATCCGACTGAGGAAAAAGCTGGCGACGGATGCCACTGATTTGAGCGGTTTGCCCTGAGCGGATCGAGTTTCGAGACCAGCAATGTATGCCTCGGCCACCTGCCGATACCGGGGCAGCCCGAACAGCAACGTGATGTTGATGTTGATTCCCTCGCCGATGAGCTGCTGGATGGCCGGCAATCCTTCAAGGGTCGCAGGCACTTTGATCATCACATTTGGACGTGCCACAGCAACCCACAGTCGCCGTGCATCGGCGATGGTCTTGGCGGTGTCACGCGCGAGGTAGGGGGAAACTTCCAGGCTCACAAACCCATCCGTCCCGTCCAGTCGATCATAGACAGGACGGAAAAGATCGGCCGTGCGTTGAATATCCTCCACCGTGAGGGCCGCGTAGATTTGGTCGACATTCTTACCTTCCAGGGCCAGTGCGCGGATGGCGTCGTCATAATCGTGGCTGCCTGCAATGGCCTTTTCAAAGATGGACGGATTGGAGGTCACGCCGCGCAGCCCGTCCTCTTCAATGAGTTGGTTCAGTTCACCCGACGCAATCGTCCCCCGCCGAATGAAATCCATCCAGATGCTTTGACCAAACGACTCCAGCTTGAGTAAAGGGTTCTCTTTCATGATATTTTCTCCAGTGTCATTTTTTCTCCGGCGCACTCACCGTTCCTGGGATGAGCGGTTGCTTTTGCTGATCTTGGTGAGTGCCGAACCTTTATGCATGGCCAAGTGGTCGGTCTTGTCGCTCTTGATCAAATACTGCGGCTCTTCATTCGAGGCGCGGACTGTGTAGGTCTTAAACTTGATGGCGGAGGTGACCTTTTTCTTGATCGTTCCACGAACGTGGCCCGCTTCCGAGTTCCACTCCACATGATCTCCAACTCTAAATTCGTGTTTCATCAGTATGAATTCCTCCGTGTCCGGACGGCGACGCAATGTCCAGGCTGTGAAGTCCAGTCGGAAAGACGATGTTGGTTCCAAGGAAACAAAGTGTTTCGGCTCATAAGTCGGATTTTGGGCCAAAAGTTTTAGCCGGCAACCGGCCTTTAAGGTCCTTGGGTGTGAACGGACCGGGTTCGGCGATCAATTGGCGGGCGGCCTCCACCTGCTCCCACACATTCCACAGCAACGCACCTCGCACGCGGTCGTTCTGTAAGTAGTAGATGACGCCTTCCTCGTTGGGTCGCTTCCAGTCGGCAAACGTCTCCAAGCGTGAGTCCACTTCGCCCACGGCTTCGTATCCCAACTCGAACATATCGGAGTAAAAGAACGGCAGGTGATGATAGGGCTCAGACTTGCCTGCCATGTTCCGACCCGCCACCCGTCCCATCGAGTTGGCGTTGTCCTCGTGTTCGACTCGGATCCGTTTTCCCAATGAGGGGTTGGAGAATGCGGCCACGTCTCCTGCTGCATGGATATCGGGCTGGCTGGTGCGCAGGAACTCGTCCACGATGATTCCGTTTTCCACCTCTAGCCCAACTGTTTGGGCAAGCTCGACGTTTGGCTCGATGCCGACTCCCGCCACCACGCCGTCCACCACGATTTCCCGGTTAGTACTCGTTTTCAAAACACGCTGGTTGCCGCGTGTTTCCGAACCAATAATCTTTTCGTCTGCCGACACCTCAACACCCTTTTGCTTGTAGAAGTTGGACACAAACTGAGCGAGCGGACGCGGGAAGACGCGATCTCCAATATCTTTGCCGGGGAAGATCATCACCACCTCTTTCCCGTTCAGAGCCAGCGCCGCAGCGATCTCCGATCCGATAAACCCGCCACCGATCACGGCAAACCGTCGGCCCGTTTCGGTGAGCGCGCGAAGACGCCGGTAATCCGACAGGGTGCGGAAGTAAATGATCTGGTCATCGCCGAACGCAAGGCGTCTTGGCCTGCCCCCCGTGGCCAACAAGAGTTTTTGGTAGGTGAACACGTCTCCCTTGTCGTCCACGACACGTTTCTGCTTGGGAACAATCTCTTTGACGACACGGCCGAGGTGAACCGTAACCCCTTTGTTCTCCGTCTTGCGCCAGATGATGTCCAAGGACTGCCCCTTCCAAAGCGCCTTCGAGAGAGGAGGACGATCGTACGGAGTGTCCAGTTCCGCGCTGATCAGTCCGATGCTGCCGGTTGAATCGACTTCGCGGATGCCATCCACCGCGGCGGCTGCGGTCATCCCACCGCCGATGATCAAATACTGGTAGTTCGTCATTGTTGGTTGTCTCCTATCTTTCACTTACTCTTTCAAGAGTTGGTATCCGGACTCGCGCAGCGCCGTAGTCAATTGTACTGCTCAAAATCATGCTCGCTCTCCCTCCGGATCAGGTTTCTTTATCCCACCTTCGCGTGCTCGCGGGATCCATCGCGCACCCATGCTGCAACCGTCTCTCCGACGAACGCGTGGAAGGAGCGGGGAAGATGACCGAGCACCTTCGCTTGCAGGGCAAAGTCCTCTTCGCTCGCACGGAGCCCATGGCGTTGAAAGAATTCGTACATGAGTTTCAGATCGTGGACCAACCAGTCCGGCAGAGTGGGCGTAGCCTTCTTCTCCCAGACCTCCAGATCATTTCCGACGTAACGGATTTCACGCCCGAGGGAGCGGCTGTAGATGCCCGCCACGTCCTGCCCGGTCAAAACCTCTACGCCTATCAACGGATAGCAATGGAATTCATGCCCTGTTTGGGTGAGGGTATTGACCACGGCATCCACGATATCGCGCACGTCCACGCGATTGAGACCGATATCGCCGATCGGCTGAGGATACATCCCCTCCTCTATAATCGACTCGCGATACAACAGATCGTTCTGGAAAAAGTTATTGGCCATGATCAGCGTGAACGTCATCCCCGAATCTCTGAGGGCCTTGTGGATCTCCAACTTGGACTTGAAATGGGGAATGTGCGGAGCTCGCTCCACATGATGGACCGACAAATGGATGACGTGCCGAACACCAGCCCTGCTCGCTGCCGCCACGGCCGCCAGTCCTTCCTCTGTCTCAGTCGGGCTGAGCGGTGTGACCAGAAACACGCGATCCATTCCTTTCATCGCCCATCGCAGGGTCTCCGCCTTGCGCAGATCTCCAATGATGCCGGTGGCTCCAAGTGGGAGGACATCGGCATGGTCGGCCGACCGGGTCAGGACGCGCACCGCTTCTCCTTTCGTGAGGAGGCTGCGTACCACGTGACTGCCCACTGTTCCAGTCCCGCCAACAACCAAAATGCTCATGACGCGATCTCCCTTTGAAGATAAAGACTAATTGGAGTACTAACCCGCATAATTCATGCTGCCGCGACAAGCTGAGTCGCCGGGTTTCCACCCGGTCCAGCAGGCGGGCTCGTCAGTTCACCCTGTCACCGGCTCTCGGCAAGCAATAATGGCAGTGGTCGAACTTGGATGTCACGCAGGCCGAAATTTTCTCACGAGAGACGAACGACGCTTCGCGAACGACATGGCATCATAAACCGCGCCGAAGACTCCATTCTCCATTCCATGATGCGGTTGTCGGTTCGACGCGATGTGCTCTTGGCTTCAGAACGTCAACGAGTCCTCCGTCGTTGGTGTCACTGTAGCTCCGTCACATGATCGGTCCATGAACGGATCATGAAGAATTCTTCATCATCCTGAATTGTGCGCATAGACATCCGCGGTGTGAAATCGTGCCTGGCGATCTGAATTGGCGCGCTGAGTATCAGTAGAAGGATGCAAGAGGAGTGGGGATGCGGAGTCCTGACAAGCTACGCAGAAATCGTCTCGCGGGAGACCGGCAACCGTAGGGTAAAGACCAAACCCTTGCCGACTTGGCTCGTGACCGAAATCGCCCTGCCGTGGGCTCCCGCGATTTCCTTGACGATAGGCAGCCCGAGTCCGGTGCCACCGGAGTCTTTCGCCCGTGCCCAATTTGGCCCGGTAAAACCGCTCGAGGAGATTGGGGAAGATGGGTTTTCTCTCTTTATGGCAGTGTCCGGCTGCGGCTCATCCCTTTAGGATGAGCCGCAGGATGAGTGACTAGTCCGTGCCGTCACGCGCTCCGTTCGCCCTAAAGGACGCCCAGATGGCCGTGCCCCACATCAGAAACATCAGCCCTAGCAGAGCCTTCACGGCGTACATGTGCTTCACCTCCTTCCAATTCCGGAACCCCAGACGATGCGCTCTATGACCCGCTCACCGACCTCTTTCCTCATGCGTATGCTACCCCCTGCACATGAACAGACCACGAACGGATCATGAAGGATGTCTTCATGCGGCGATCGAGCCATCTAGAAAGATTCCATGGCGGCGAGATGCCGAAAGGGATCGAGTAATCCCTAAGGAAAAACGAAGGGACGGTACTTGCGAACTGCGGAGGGAAGCTCCTCAGGTGAGCGAAGCTTGATTGATCAGATAAGGTCCACGATTGTCTTTACTCACACAGTCAGGTGGAGACGGGCACATGGAGGCGCGAAGGATCGACGCCTACTTGAAACAGTACGTTGAGGAATTGAGCAGCGGACCCCGAATGACATCGCCGATGGCATAGACCCCGGCCGCGCTCGTGGCGAAGTGGTCGTCCAGGGATGCTCTTAAGGCGTGATCCCGACGGGGCACGTAGCCTCCCCGGCCTGCGCCGATGATCCTAGATCGTGCTCGCGGTGGACAGCCATCCCTTAAATCTCCAGGAGCATCCGGGCGGGATCTTCGATGCACGCCGTGATGTGCTTGAGGAACGTCACCGCTTCGCGGCCGTCTACGATCCGGTGATCATAGGTGAGCGCGACGTACATCATGGATCGGATCACGACCTGCCCGTCATCAGCGACGGGTCGGTCTTGCATCGCATGGAGCCCGAGGATTCCGCTCTGCGGGGGATTGACGATCGGGGTAGAAAGCAGCGAGCCATACACCCCACCGTTCGAGATCGTGAAGGTGCCCCCCTGTAGTTCCTCCAATGTAAGCTGATTGGCCTGCGCGCGCCGGGCAAAATCGGCGATGGCGGTCTCGATCTCAGCAAAGCCCAAGCGCTCGGCGTTTCGCAATACCGGCACGGCCAAGCCGCGTCCGCTCCCAATGGCGATCCCGATGTCGTAGTAGTGGCGATAGACAATGTCGGTACCGCGGATCTCGGCGTTGAGCTCCGGAATCAGCTTGAGGGCTTCGATGACCGCTCTGACGAAGAAGGACATGAG
>DAISKX010000273.1:0-5572 GCA_036820725.1 Nitrospiraceae bacterium | reverse complement strand
CGGCCTTCGAATCCAAGAGCCCTTCGTCCATGTTGATGTCGATAATCTGTGCGCCACCTTCCACCTGTTGCCGCGCAACCGACAGTGCCGCCTCATAATTGCCGGTCAGGATCAATTTCGCGAACGCTGGAGAGCCGGTCACATTCGTGCGCTCACCGATGTTGACAAAATTGGATTCAGGACGAATCGTGACCGCCTCGAGGCCGCTCAACCGCGTAAACGGCTCGACTCGCGAAGGCGTTCGTGGCGGTAGAGATCGTACGGCCGCCGCGATGCAAGCAATGTGATCGGGCGTCGTGCCGCAACAGCCGCCCACGATGTTCAACCATCCGTTTTGCGCCCATTCAGTCAATTGGGGAGCCAACGACTCAGGCGTCTCTGGGAATCCGGTCGGCAGCAACGGATTCGGTAATCCGGCATTGGGATGGCTGCTCACATAGATGGGCGCGATGTGAGCAAGCTCTTCGAGCAGCGGCCGCATTTCTTTCGGACCGAGCGCGCAGTTCATCCCCACGCTCAACAGAGGAACGTGTGAGATCGAATTCCAGAAGGCTTCAACCGTCTGCCCCGAAAAACCGCGATTACTCCCGGCCTGAATAAAGGTCACGGAAGCCATGACCGGGACCCGGCGCCCTCCCTCGTCAAAGTGTTTTTGGATCGCGAAAAACGCCGCCCGCGCATTCAACGTATCGAAAATCGTCTCCACCAGCAAAATATCGGCGCCGCCATCCAACAGCCCGCGCACCTGTTCTTCGTAGGCCTGTACCAATGCATCGTATGAGGTGGCGCGCGCCGCCGCATCGTTCGTGTCGGTCGACACCGAAGCCGTCTTCGTTGTCGGACCGATGGCTCCGGCAACGAAACACCGGCGACTCGGATCCGCAAGACAGACCTGTTGGACCGCCCGTTTGGCACATTCAGCCCCCGTTTTGGCCAACTCGTAGCCAAGCGACTCCATGTCGTAATCTGCGAGGGAAACGGCCTGGGAATTGAACGTATTGGTCTCAATGATGTCGGCGCCGGCTTCCAGATACTGGCGATGGATCTCCTCGATGATGGCCGGTTGCGTGATATTGAGCAGGTCATTGTGACCCTTGAGGTCTTTCTTCCATTGCTGAAAGCGCTCGCCGCGAAAGGCCGCCTCATCCAGCTTGTACCGCTGGATCATGGTGCCCATGGCGCCGTCCAGGATGACGATGCGCTCCCGAAGGAGTTCTTCCAAAGACGTGACTGGTTCGTGTCGTGACATGTCGACCTATGGCATCAGATGTGACGTGATCCTACTGGAGACTTCGGCATCACGCAAGTTCTTGACAATCTTCAGGCTATGGTGAACTTCCTCTGATCCCTTGTCAGAAGCTTCCCAGCGCCGGTTTGTTGGCCTGGACCTTGCTCCATCGTCTGACCCCGCTCTGGATCCCAATTTTCGACGCCGGCTCTGGCGTCGTATCGCCATCCTGTAGTATCTTTCCATAGCAGGATCGTCGTCAAGAAAGCGACTGACGGCTATGGCGGCTGACCTTGAATCTCAGGGTTCTAGCTTTCGAGTCTTCACCATCTCGCCTACTCCTCCTCTGCTGTGGTTCATACTGATCGCGCTTCCCTTCGGTGCCGGATGCCTTCTTATCTTTGTGCCAATCGTTGATGCACAAGAGCCGGATGACCAGAGACTGGGCGAGCCGTATATCGCCGGGTTCGTCACCCGCAGTTCTCCAACCGGCAGCGACCTCTCGTTTCGCGGCGACAAGATCCCTTCCTTGTCCATCGATGGGAGTACGGGAGGCGGTCTGAAGATCGGCGCCTATTTCCAACCGCTCAAGCACGTGTTCGGCGGCGAGGTCGAATTTTTTGGAATTGGCGGGAGGCTCAACGCTCCTCGAACGACGGCCGGAGGCGTGACCCGGTTCGTTGATCAGGACCTCTACCTGATCAACGGTATGTTTAATCTGCTTGCGCGATACCCGGGAGATCTGATTCAGCCTTACGTGGGAGCGGGTGCAGGAATCTCTCTCGCAATTTTCAACGGTGACATTCAAAGCGCAGAAGGACAGCATGGGTCCCACACGACAGGAGGTTTGGCCGTGCAGGCTCTTGCGGGAATACGCCTCAAGTTCACTCAACACTTTTTCGGGTTTGCCGAATACAAGCACTTTCTTGCGGCGTTTGACACGGAGGAATGCGAAGGCAGCGGAAAAGACGAGAAATGCCGGCCGTTTTATGAATTCCACTATCAATCCCATTTTGCAACGGTGGGAATCGGGTTCACTTTCTAGTCCATATGGTCCGTAGACAACCTCCATAAGGAGACCACTCTTGAACCGGTTCCTGGGGGTGCACTCACTCCACGGCGTCACCTTCGCAGGACTGATTTGGTGCGCTCTCCTGACCGGTTGCACGTTGAGTCTGCCGGTCAAGGTGACCGAGCTCGCCGATGTCCACGATACTCTCCTGAGCGAAACACGTTCCCCGTCACCGCAACTGATCTTTCAACTCCATCCGGACGGCCTGGGGTGGCAGGTTTTTGTCAGCGAGCATGTGGATCGTCACGTGGTTTCCGAGGGAGATGAGTATTGGCAGTATCGTGCCTACGATCTCTCCGGTCGCGGATCCCCGGAGCGCCCGGCGCACTACGACGACCTCTGCGGGATCCTACTTCTGACGACACCGTTGTTGGCCCCTTTCACCATCGAGGAGCCTCCCTATTGGTCGAGGTGGGATCGGCTCATTCCGGCCTGCGGGGACATCGGCAATCCGGGAGGTTTCGAGAGTGTCTTACGCAGTCACACTCGTTTTCGAGAATACCATCAAGTTGATATAGAAGCCGTGACAGACGGTCATCTAGCATTGACGTGGCAAGCGGTCGCCCGACCTCCCGTCCAGATAGAGGTTCCCCTGACGGGCAACTCTACGTTGCATGGTACGACTGTCCGTTTGCGGTGGATCGCTCAACTGTTACAGCAGAGAGGCCATGACGTGAGCATGATGCAGGGCAGCCTGCGGCTTGATCTGGTCCGGCGCTCAAAGGCGGTCATCCAGAAAGTGCTTCCCGTCCAGGCTGACGAGCTTGCGGCTTCCCTCAAAGATAACCAGTTCGCCATTGTGCCTCCTGCACATTGGCCTCGACCCCTGGTTGTACGAATCGAACGTAACCCCGATTCGTTGACTCAAGCTGAGAGCGCCCATCTCCTGACCAGGACCTCGGCGATCTTGAACCGGCTCGCCGTCCCGATCGTGCTCCGAGGATCCGAATTGGAGGACTGGTGGGCGGAACAGATCCGGACCCACCAGCCCTCCTTTCAGGAAACCCCCAGCGTGGACCCGTCGCATCTTTCGGGCGCAAATGTTCTTCTCCATATGGAAGTTCGGACGCCGTATGAACAATCACGGGCACTAACTATGTACCTGGTCGACATCGGCACGGGCGAGATCCTCGCAAAACTTTCGGTGGACGGGCACGAGAGTTATTGGCCCGCCAACGTCGAAAGGGTCGTGACCGATCTCGACTTTATTCTGAGGTATCTCTTGCAGAACCTGCCCGTGCAGCGGGCGGGCGGGCGTTCCATGCAGAAATCAGGAAGCCGGCTGCCATGAGACAACAAACGATCCTTTACACATCCTGGTGTTCTGCAACCCTCCTTGTCCTCAGCCTAAATGGATGCGCTTCCATCATGTTCGAGGAACGCTCAGGGGAGTCTACTCACCACACGAAGACTCTGGAGACGGTTCCGGTCGGCAGCCCTCGCATTCATATGGCACCGCACCATGACGGACTTGGGTGGCTTGTCACGGTGGACCAACAGGTCGAGCGTACGGACCGGAAACAAACATCTCAGAATTGGACGGGGCGCCGGTATGTGTTTTCTCCCTTTTCGCTCCTTGCCGGACTGGTGCAATGCCCCATGGGAGTGTTCCACTTGCTCACCACGAATCCCTCGAACAATGCATTCCGCTTCGGTTGTTCCCGTTTGTTGATGTTGGAACCCTTGGACGGAACGATAGCCCTGCCTCCGACCATCTCAACGACGGATCAAACGCAGACGAGCTGGGAACCCCTGAATCACGGGGTCGTGCAGCTTATCTGGCAGCAGACTCACTCGCGCGTCGTGACCTATACCCTTTCCGAACAAGGACGGACGGATATCCGCCTCTCTCACGCCTTGTCCGTGTTATTGGCCGCAAACGATGCCCTTCCGCTCGAACAGAACCACACGTTGCTCGTCCGCGTGCGATATGGAGAGGCTCTGTCGGTACAGCAACCCTTGCCGGTGACATCTCAACACATACGATCTGCCAGACGTGTCATTCCCGCAACCCTCGCGTCCGACAAATGGCCCGTCCCGTTGGTGCTCCACATCCAGATCGACCGGAGCACCATGTCTGCGGAGGAAGGCGAGTTCATTCGAGATCGATTGGCGGGTTGGGCGCTGCACCGGCAGCTCTGCATCGTCGCGGCCGAACGTCTACATCCTCCACTCTTTGATGAACATCGTATCCAGTATTCAGGAGGAGTGGATGAAAGGGAGCAAGTCCAACTCGGCAGATTGTTGCCGGCGTCTGTCGTGCTCACCGTATCTATAAGTGAATCACGCGAAAGCACCGCGACCGTTCGCCATATGGCACTCCAGATCAGCACGGTCAGAGAAGGGCAGGTCCTCGGGACCGCTTACGGAAGTTCGCGCTCTCAATCGACCCTCCACATCCTGGAACGAGCTCTGACCGAGCTTGAGGTGATACTGGCAAACGCGCCAAGAGGCGGGTGTCCTGTTCGCCCCGTCTCCTATACCGTCCAATGACGGAAATTTCCCAGGATTGACATGACCACGAGCGCAGTCATAGGATCGACATCAGCATGCGATCCGGCATCCGGCGTCAATTAGCAGACTATTCTTTTGCCGCGCTCGTGGCATTGGGCGTGTGGCTGGTGCCGGTACTCGGGCACGCCGGCGCGTATTTCGAAGACGGTTATCTGGGCCTGACACAGACCGAACTGCATGAGAAACTCGGCCCACCTCAGGCCGTCCGTGATCGCAAGTCGGCGCTGCGCGTCTTTACGTACTATCCTATCGCCGATTGGGAAAAATATTTCAAGAAACTGGTCTCTCCGGAGAATGGAGAAGATGTGTATACGTACCGTCGCGACGGCGTCGACGTGCGGTATTCCTTTGGATTTGCGGTAGACCTCAACGACCAGAGTGAGGTCCGGCCCCTCTTTGTGCGTCTGGTCGACATCGAGTTCTCACCTCCGGTGCCTCTGTCCAAAGTTCCGCAATTGGTGCCGGAATTCCATCCCTCGGATGATGCAGCGGCGCCCGTATTTCGTTCCAATATCATGTTGCTGTTGTTCCAGGGAGCCGCCTCGCCGGCGGCACGGTTCATCGTGCGGGAAAAGGGGAAAGAGAACCTCGACTACAGCCTGGCGTTCCAGATGTTCTCGCTGCAGGGCCTGCCCGACCCCCTGACCTCAAAAGTACTGATAGACCGGATGGAAATCAGCACGCAAAGCCTTCAACTGGTGAAGCAACGGCAGAAAAACACCCATGATCCCATCCTGAATTCTTACTCCAAAGAGTTT
>DAISKX010000272.1:0-5603 GCA_036820725.1 Nitrospiraceae bacterium | reverse complement strand
GCGATCGCTTGGATCAAACTCTCCAGTCCCATTCGAGGGACAAGATTTCGCACGGTGAATAACAAAATCCTATCCTCCGGAAGACCCAGCGTCCGTCGCACCGCGTGACGTGCCGTGGCAGGACAGAACCGTTTCTGGTCGACCGCCCCGGGGATGACATGAATTTTGTCGTCCACAATCCCATGCACGTCGATGACGCGTTTGCGCATGAAGTCACTGAGCACGACGACGGCTCCACATCGGCGCATCACCAGCCGCTCGATCCATCGCCGCGCATAGGCGTTCACCGCCCATCGCAGGTGGGACTCACCCGACATCCCCGGGAGGGTGCGGGTCTTGAACTCCTCATGCGCAAGGGAGAGACACATGTACAGCCAGGTTGTGGCGGCAACAGACCTTTGCAGCAGAGGTCCCAGAGCGGCCAGGGATTGATAGACGATCGCGACATCGATCGTAGCACGACGCTGCGCGCGTTCAAAAGCCGTGATGGTCTGCTTCATCGTCGAGGAGACGAATGAGAGTTCATTCGTCCGCTTCACGTGATAGCGGCGCTCCAGAATGCCGTCGATCACGACCTGATCGTGAGGATCACCCGGCCGCGCACGGCTGATCACTTCGACATGATGTCCGCGGCCTCGGAGTCCCACAGCCTGTTGCCGCAAGACCCGCTCTGCGCCCCCGATGACCTGTTCTGCCGAGACTTCTGAAAAGAGCGCGATATTCACAATAGGAGACTACCCTTCTATCGTGTGACCTGTCGCCGCATGTTGGCGATGCCAAAGTTCGAGGATCAACAGCGCATAGATCTGATCGGAAAAATTCCGCGATCCCCGGTCATGTTCGCTCAGCAGCCACTGCACATACTCCGGCTGCACGTACCCGCGCCGGCGAATGGTCGAATCGCTCAACAAATCGGAGACCATGGGCCGGAGCTCCTGTCGGATCCAGCGGGCGAGCGGAATACGGAATCCATACTTCGGTGACGTCAGCACCGCGCCCGGCAGGATGCCTTTCAAAGCATCCCGGAAAAACCCTTTGAGCCGCCATCCGGAAAGCCGCAAGGACTCCGGAATCGACTGGGCAAATCCGAGCAGCACATGATCACAGTACGGGACGCGAAGTTCGAGTGAGTGAGCCATGCTCATCCGATCGCCCATTCGCAACAGATCATCCGGCAGATACGTCTGCAGATCGACGCCGGCAGCGCGCGAGGCCGGTTCATTCACGGGCCATCGTTCGAACAGCCGTTCGTGCTTCACCGTCGGCTCAAGCGTGCCACACGCGTTCAAGAAGTCGCGGGTGAATGCCGTGTTTCCCCATTCCTGGGGTACGAACGTCGTCCATCGCACATACTGTTCAGCCAGTGGCCGTCCGCCGTCTGCCAGAAACCGCCTCATTCGACCTGCATAATCGCGCGCCCCATATCCTTCCGGAAGGCGCCGTGCCACAGAGTGAGCCATAAACTGACGAAGTGCCTGTGGAGTTTTGTTGTACCACCCAGCCATTCGGGCTCCGAGATAACGCGGATACCCGCCGAACAATTCGTCACCCCCGATGCCGGAGAGCGCGACCGTGACTGTCCGTCTGGCCACCTGAGAAACGAGATACGTTGGAATCGCGCAGGAATCACCGAACGGCTCGGCCATTCCGGCGACGATGCGCGGAAGGAGAGCAGCGGCATCGGGCCTCACCCGTTCTTCGGTATGATCGGTGTGGAAATGCGTGGCCACCCTGCGGGCGGCAGGCAGCTCGTTGTACGAGGCATCTTCCGGAGCGTCGTACCCGATTGAAAACGTTTTGATGGAACCCGTGACCTCCAGTCGCATACATGCCAGCATGGCGCTCGAATCGATGCCTCCGGACAGAAAAAGCCCCAGGGGCACATCGCTGACGAGATGGGCGCGAACCGAATCCCGAAGGTGCGCGAGGAGGTGTTCGATCCCTTCTTCTCTTGTTGTCCATCGGTGAACCGACCCGCTCGGGTGAGGATGCCAGTACAGGGACGATTCGATGCGACCGTTTCTCACCGACAGGATCTCGCCCGGCCTCACCTGGTGAATCCCTTCGTATATCGTTTCGGGTCCGGGAACGTAGAGGAGATGCAGATAATCCAGGACCGCTTGCGGGCGAAAACTGACAGCCGGACATGCGGCTAACAATGATGGTAGTTCCGAGGAGAACAAGAGCGAGGACGAGCCGTCATAGGAAGGACCATGCCTATAGTACAACGGTTTGATTCCAAACCGGTCCCGAGCGAGTACCAAGAGACTTCGCTCTCGGTCCCACAGGGCATAGGCAAACATCCCGTGCAGTTTCTGCACGAACGCTGTCCCTTCCTCCTCGTAGAGGTGGACCAACACCTCCGTATCCGATTCCGACGCAAACCGATGTCCCTTCTGCATCAGGTCATGCCGGAGTTCTCGGTAGTTATAAATTTCACCATTCATCACCGCCCGGACAGTCCCGGTCTCATTGCTCACCGGCTGACGCCCGCCTTCCGGATCGATGACCCGTAACCGTCTGATTCCCAACCCCAAGCCGGACTCGTGATGGATCCCGTGCTCGTCAGGACCACGGTGCACGAGCCGCTGCAGCATCCGCTCCAGGAGCAGAGGTTCACTTTTTCCGAGATATCCGCAGATCCCGCACATACGACCAGCCCTTAGTGAGATGAGTCCATAGGCGAAGAAGGACTTTATTTTTTCTCCAACAGCTTCCCCCGCGAGAGATCAAGCGGGTGGTATCCCTTCAAATCCTGATGATAATAGGATCGGACCAGCACGGTCAGTCCAACCGCAAGTAATGCGGTGAGCAGGGCGAGGAGCACAACCGCTTCACCATATCGAAACCTTCTTTTCCACCGCCTCCAGGACATCAGGATTCCTTCATGAATGTCTCGCCTTCACGGCCATGACTTCGAGGGAGAGCCCCCACGCCAGTCGGTCGAATCCAAAGGGTCGAGAGAAGGCATAGCCCAGGTAATCCATACGTTTGAGTGCCCGCCTGAGATATCCGGTCAGCCCGGGATATACATATGCGTCGGCCTGAGTTGGAGGAGACGTCCGCACATCCACGTCGGTAAATCCCAACCGTGACAGATGACATTCAAACGCTTGCTTGCCGAATCCGTATAGATGCACGATCGCAAAATCTGGTACCCGAACGGCGGAGGCCATTTTGCTCAACTGCGCGTGTAGAGGGCCATTCGGCACCCGCACATAGAGCACCCCGCCGGGTCGCAAGACCCGCCATGCTTCCGTCAAGGCGTCAAACGGCTTGGGCAAGTGATCCAGCACGTTGACAAAGGTCACCGCATCGACCGATTCACTTTCCAGCAGACAGGGCAACCAACTCTGCCGGTGGATCGTCGCCCCTCGGGCTCGCCCATGTTCGGCCGCTTGCTCGCAAAGTTCGAACCCTACCGAACGCCACCCGCGGACCTGGGCATACATCAACAGACGGCCTGCTCCACATCCGACGTCGACGAGCGTCCCGGGAGTACCGCGGCGTGCATGAATACGGGAAATCGTATGCCGATAGACATTGTCCCTGGCTGTGCTGACTTGTTCCTGTGAGAATTCCGCCCAATAATCCCGACGGTATCGAGCCGCGACTTCATCATCCGACGGAAGGACTCGACGCAAGAATAAGCCGCATCCATCACACCAGAGATGATCTCCTGACGCATTCCATAGGCGCGGCGCATGTAAGGTCATGCCACAGACACATCCGATGCTGTCGGTCAGACCGTTCATGCAGCTCTCGAAGCCGACTCTTCGACGGATACCTTTCGATGGCAGGCATTGCGCCTGCGAATCACGTCCGCCACCAGTTCGAGAACCTGACCGGCGGTTCGATCAACCGAAAATGCTCGAGCCCGTTCGATTCCCCGCGCGCGCAATTCCTCTCGACGATGCGTGTCGCTGAGCAGCTCGGTCATGGCCTTGGTGATGTCTCCGGTGTGTTCCGGGTCGAAGAGCACCCCGGCCTCGCCGACGACTTCAGGAATCGCCGTACGATTCGACGCGGCGACCGGAGCGCCGCATGCCATGGCCTCCAAGGCCGGCAACCCAAATCCCTCCGACAAGGATGGCAGCATGAACAACGCGCAGTTGGCATAGAGAGCCGGCAAGTCTGTATCATCGATAAGCCCGGTGAACTTCACACGGTCTGCAATGTTCAACCGCCGAGCCTGTTCGTGAAGGGCGGGAATCGCTCGATGATCGCCTCCGGCCAGCACCAGCTGATGTGCAGACCGAATCGGCGTCTCCAATCCGGCAAAAGCCTCCAGCAGGCGGGGTATATTCTTATGTGGTTTGAAGTTCCCAACATACAACACATAGGGCACGCGCAACCCGTACGTTCGTTGAATGCTCGCACTCAGCGGTTCGCGCCTGAACTCGTTTCCGAGGGCGACTGGGATGATCGTAATCTTCTCGGGATTCAGTCGGAGCCGGTCGATGATCGAACGTTTGGAATAGTCCGAATCGGCAATGACGGCAGCGGCACAGCCGGCATAGAGCTGACCCAACCTGGTCATCAACGCGTCATACACCGGACGCGCCTGCCCCGGATATCCGATGAAAAAGAGATCATGAATCGTAATGATCGTTGGACAAGGCGCTATCAATGGAGCCTTATAATAGGGCGAAAGCCATACCGAGACACGGTCCTTCTTGAGTTGCCTGGGAAGAGTGATCTGATCCCACCACACGGTCCATCGCTGTGGCAACGTCTTGACCATGACACGTGCAGGAATATCTCCACGACAGACGGGGCCGTTGCTGTACACAATGCAGTCCCACTCTTTGGCGCAGGCGGCTCGGAGGATTTCCCTCACATAGCGACCGATGCCGGTACGGACACCGGGTATCAGTTCACGACCATCGATGCCCAGACGGATCATCGGTCGTCCCCCGACTGGAACACATTCCATGCGTGTCCCGGTTTCCTGGCGGTGAGTTCAAGGCCGATTCCCCAGTTCATACCGGTCAGCCGATACCAACCGTATGCGATGGAATTGACAAGCTGTTTGCCGGGGACCGCTGCCGCTCCGCGATCGAATCCGACTTGTACCTCGGTGAACCCCACGGACGATATCAGGCGCGCGAGCGTCTCAGCCGTAAAATGAAAGAGATGCAGTTCCCGTTCATCCTCTTCGTACAGCGTGGGCCATCGCAGCCTTCCAGCCAGATACGCGAGACGAAAAATATAATCTTCCAAATTCGGGGTCGCCAGCACCAGCCTTCCACCTGGCCTGAGGACGTGATAGAGCTCTCGCATCATGCGGGTGGGATCGGATGCATGTTCGATCACATGCCAACTGGTCACGAGGTCATACGAGTCGGCAGGCAGGCTGGCTTCCCACACTTCACCTTGCTTGATCTCAAATGTGACCTGCCGGAGAGCTGCCGCTGCCGAGAGCTCGGTTCCGGTCACTGTCCAACCGTTCTGGTGCGCCAGGTCCAAAAACATCCCATCTCCGCATCCCACGTCGAGCAATCGTCCAGGCCGCTCGACCAACCGTGAGATCGCCGCTAACCGGCGTTCCCAGATCGTACATCTCGCCCTCTTCTGATCCCCCCATGCCTCATAGTACTCAT
>DAISKX010000271.1:0-5616 GCA_036820725.1 Nitrospiraceae bacterium | reverse complement strand
ATAGCCGCCGTGGCGTGCATTTCCTATCGGATAGTTCGGCACGAAAGAGCGTGGACATCCGACGCAGGATTGAGAGTGGCGATCTCAAAGCGCGATCTCCTGGATATACCACTTTGACCGTAAATACCCGAATAACAAAACTATGAAATCCGTGGACACTTTTCCACATGGAGACACGGCGCTCGTCAAACTTTGTCTCAAATGGTCAGACTTCCTAGTGTGGGTCTTGTGCTTCTCAGGGGATCAATATCGAGAAGAGCGTCGAGGAAGCGCTTGAGGCCGCTGAGCCGTGCGATGGTCTGCTCAAATCGCTGCGCCCGGGCGACTGGAAATTCCTATCCTTTGTCTCCCGGTGGCCGATATTTGATCGGCGAAGCCTTTTGTAGAGCCGCGAGTGTCTCCTCAACCGTCAGTAACGGGGTTGTATGTAGCGAACTTAGAGCTCCTCCCGCGCTGATTGCGATCGCAGTGGCTGCCATCGAGACGTTATCGGGTGCCTCCCACAAGTTGTATGCGTCGTGATCGCCGAAGGCATACCAGAAACCGTGCAACTTTCCGCCGACCGATTCGATGTACTGCTGAGCTGCAGCTCGACGGTCCTCCGGATTCTTGATGAGCTTCGCCCACGTTTCTGGCGTGTAACTAAACCGGGTCAGATAGAATGGCATCGATCTTCTTCTTTCATTTTAGAACCCGTGCAGTTTCAAAACCCCAGCACCACGGTCAGGGATCGCCACCAACTTAGCAAGGGTGGAACTACGGGCAAACAGTAATGCGCAAGAAGGTGGCGGGAATGGAAGAGGTATCCTTGCGTGGGCTGTTGTTTTGGCTGTTGAAGAGAACTTCCAGCTCATTCTGTAAATCACCGGCTCGACCATTCTTTTCTGCAGCTTCAAACGCATTCATGGTCGGCCCATAGTATTTTCTGAATGCACCAAGCAGCGCAGACGGTGGGCCGGGATAGTTGAAGGTAAACGTGTCTTTGACGAAAGAGATCTTCTCTTCGGGAATCCCCGCGCCTGCAAATCGCTCTATCACGTTGCTCTCGATCCCCCACGTCATAGGACTAATGAAGCCTTCCGGCGGTGGGGGCGAGTACGAGGAGCTGATTTTCAAGATTTGTGCGACCAATGTCGGATCATTGGGAATCCAGTTCCCCATAATGATACGCCCCTCCGGGCCGGGTCACGCGTACCATCTCCTTGGCCACATCAAACGGCTTGGGCGCGAACATGGCTCCAAAGATGCTTACGACAAGATCAAACGCATGATCTTTCAAGTCGTGCAAATTGGACGCATCGCCTTCCTGAAACCTGCAGTTCGTGAGGCCCTGCTCCTGTGCACGTTTGTTCCCAGCCTCAACAAGGTTGCTCGCGATATCGACGCCCAACACGTCTGCTCCGAGTCTCGCCTCAGGTAATGCCGTCGTTCCATCGCCGCATCCAAGGTCCAAAACTTTGAGCCCTTTTGTAATTCCGAATCCCTTGACGAGTGCCTCTCCGCTCTCTCTCATACTCTCCGCAATGCGAGTAAAGTCGCCTTTTTCCCAAAGTGCTTTGTTTGGATTCATGGGAGTATGCCCTTTCCTTCGATCACGGAAATTGCGACGCGCTGGATGTCTGCTATGGCGACAGGTCGGCTCCCCGCCTTAGCACCGTGCGAGTAATATATGAAGAGCAGCTATGCTTGAGCGGTCAGCGGTACTTTTTGACCGCCGCCTCAATGGCGCCGCCTGCCTTGGCTAGATCATCCGGCACCATCACCGGATGAACCTCAATGCTCGCATATGAACGCGAAGAACCACGGCTCGGCAACTGCCGGGATCTGGGAGGCGTCTTTCATATCGAGGAAAAGAAGGCCGTCCGTTCACCGTTATCGTCTGTAAAATAGGCGGCTTCGGGCTTCAGATCCGCCAGTATAGATTGGATGGTTGTGCCGAGGGTTCCGGCCTTGGCAGCCTCGTTCCCGGCCTCGACAGGACTGTTCACCTTCACAACAAAATCGCACAGATCACCTCCCGATGAATAACGCCGTGTGGCTGTTCCAGATGGCGCGCGCCGAAGTTTTAATCAGAAGCGCCATACTACCTAGCTCTCAACCAGCAGACAACTGGCAAAATTGACGGGCTATCCCTCATGCCCCTTACAACACCTGCCCCAACGAATTTGGAACATGTGCCTGAGCCTTGAAAGTCGTTTCAGATCGGTTTTAAGAGCGGCTTGATTTTGCGAAGGTTTCCCCGTTTTATCTTTCAGATTGGGCAGTTAAACGCTTTTTATTCGCTCTATTACTTTGAATCAAACGGGTGAGGTTGGAAGCTTTTTAGCACAACTTTCGCATTAACCACTGGAAGGCGTAGCCGCCCGCAAGGTCAGCCCGCTGATTGGTTATCGCCGGGACACATTCAATTTGCCATGATGTGAGTCTGCTATCGTAAGAGGCCTTCCGGTTTTAGTCACGGTTAGGGTAGGCAATAGTGTGAAATGGGAGGTAACAGAAATCTCAATCATGTGGCTGCTGCTGCCTGTCGTGGTTTTCCGTTGCACCATGTTTCTACGTAAATCAGCTTCCCAAGCTAGTTGTCACGTGTAAGAAGTAGCGTGACACCAGCGTGACAGAAATAATGGATTATGCAGAATGGCTGGTATTCAATGGAATGGTGGATCGGAATCCTCTTCTCAGTAATTATTTGATAACAGAGGAGAAAATGGGAAGACCCCCCAATAAACAATGAATAACCGATTTGCCAATTATGCTACTCCATCCCTCTTAAGGCTCAGACACGGATTTGGCTTGTCTGTCCGTATGGACCAGCGACAGATCGTTGATGGTGTCCTCCACGTTAGCAACCGTTCGTGATTCGTAGAGTTGAGCTTGATATGCGAGATACAGCCCGATCGCGCCCCGTCGGGCACTTCCCATCTTTCCGCACGGGATCACCCCTAGGAAGGAGGCGCTCTCCTTACATAGCAACCCCAGTCCAACTGAGAGACCGTTGAAGTCAGATTCTGGTACGGTTGGATTAAAGGTTGCATCCGGAATAGGACTCTGCGACTGGCTGTACCCGCCTCGGAGGGCGATTTTCCAGTGCGGCAACCGTTCCACATGCAGCCTGTGTTCGGTACCCAGCATCACCACATAGCTATTCTGCCAGTTCTGTGGAAACGGGAGCGTGCGTGCCACGATAGGACAAGTTCACGTTTAAATTGCGAAACGACTTCCAGCCGATAGAGTCGATGTCCAATTCCAATTTCCATTCCCGCTCAGCATCGCGCACTGGCCAGATGGCAATGCCGCATGGGGAGTAATCTCCTGTAAGCTTCCCATGCCAGGAGGGAAGCATCACACGTTCACTCCTGGCATGTCCCCCGGTTCTGAGATATTTCGAGTACTTAGCTGTCCTGAGAACGGCTGCCGAATCGTCCGCCGATGCTTCGGCAACCTCCGGCCAACCTTTGCCCACCAACTAAGCAGAAGTGTTGGTGAATCCATGCGCGAAAGCAGTATCATATAAGAAGGTCCAGGGGACCCTGTGATTGTTAGACAGCGATGCTCCGAGCAGGACTCAGAGACTCCTTGAGTCGGGAGGTCAGCATGAAAGTCGTCTGGTGGGTTTGGACTTCAGCAGCAGTGCTGCTTGTTCTGCTTGCTACAGAGGTCGAGGCAGTCAGAAGGCTCCGTGACTTTAGCGGCGATGCCATGCAGCGCTATGACAGTCGAATGATGTCGTCTCCGGTGATGCGATTCCCTGGTTTATTCGGAATATCCCTTTGGCCATACATCATCTATCCCCCAGCTCCATCTATGACGATTGTGAATGTCCAGATCCAGATTCCCGAGTTGGATCAACGGCCGACGCCAGCGTCCACACCTCCAGCCCGTCCCAAATTTTGGATCGCTCGGTGTGGAGTCTTTGTCGAGCTCGAGGTGAGTTCGACAATGAGTCTGATGGAAGAGGAACGGAAGCCCTGCTCTCCTTAACGAGCAAACAGACAGGCTTCCAAATCGGATGGTGATGCCGAGTGCGATCCGCATGTCGTGCCGAACCGGCCACCAAAGAACCCCGCTGCGCATCCGTTGACGGCGGATGCTGCCTTCAACGCTGAACTGACGGCGAAACAGGTTATCGCGCATCGAAATTTACCCAAGTTTTCTGACGTAGTAACAAAGAACGCCACGCTGTTCTAGGAGCAAGATGGTTCCCACCATACGCCCTTTGAATGCTGCCTCGTTGACCATTACTGTGGAACGGCTGGGACGGCGGGCCATGAGGCTATCCATCCACCGGTCTATGGTTTATATGGCACAGCGTCGCCCACAGCGGGAACAACTGAGACGACATTGGGCCAGGTGGGTAGTAGCTAGCGAGTGTTTAAGCCAAGGCTTGTTCGTGAAATCTCCACTCCCGCTCTGCTGCCAAACGTGTTGTGGGCAGCGCTTGAAATAGGTAGTCGAAGATTAAGACTTCGACCTCGACCTGCGTTTGCTCTTTCTCCGTCCATCGCTCCAGCGAGGCAATGAGCGGGACACAGCAGCTAGCAGATTCTGGCTCGCCAGCTTCACTCGCTCGCAGTCGACCTTGCTGATGTTCCTTCGTGAGCAGATCGAAACGCACACTCCATACTGCCCTCATCATCCGCAAGACAACAAGACACCAATCAGTACGGTGTTATTGGACGTCCATTGACCATATGCTGCGGGTCACATTCTGCGCTATGGCGCTTGTTGCCCTGTGAGTGGTCTGCTGGGTTCGTAATGCAACGCACATGATTATGAGATTCCACTTGTTTCCCTAATGAAAAGTATTAACCTAAAGTGGTCGGAGAGGACACTGGAGCGTCGTATGGCACGGATTCTGGTCGTGGCTAACGACCGATCATTACAACTCCTACTGTACGCGATCTTGACGCGCACTGGACATGATGTGCTCTTGAGATCCAACGGGCCGAGCGGTATGGATGCCTGTTCTCTTTATGTCCCGGACCTTACAATAGTCGATTGGGATCTCGGAGATATGTATGGGTACGATCTTCTCACTTACCTGACACAGGTGCACCCACACGCTCCCGTGATCATACTCACCTGTGAACCGCTTCATGACGATGCAGCGAAATCCCGACTATCGGATGAGCTGCGCCTTGTGAATAAAGGTACACCACTCATAGAATTGGCGAGACTCGTCCAAACTCTGACGTGTGGCACTGCGGCCAGAGCAGCATAGAACTGGGATATGTCCATATCATGCCTCGGTGTCTGGCTTCCCGAGCTACGGACCAGTAATGATCCTCATACACTAATTCCCCTGCTTACTTCAGAAATCACAGTTATAATCCAGCTACGACAAGCCCTGAAAGCGGACGTACACTCCTCGTAACTCGTGTGGCTCCTCGTCTAGGCACCTCCTCTTAAAATGGGCGTGATTGAAACACGGGTCCATATCGCTAGTCCGAAGGCTTTTGGAGACCATTGTTTACTCTTGGTTCCTTCGATGAAAAACTTGAATATGGGGTTCGTCACTCGTGCGTGCGATCAACTTGTTTGCGTTGATTTTTCTCAAGAGCGTGGCCTGAGATGTCGACCAAAGTGCCGTACTCATCGCTCCGCGCCGCTGCCTGG
>DAISKX010000270.1:0-5623 GCA_036820725.1 Nitrospiraceae bacterium | reverse complement strand
GCATCAAAGACATCCGCCAACCCGATAATCAGCGCATGTTCATGGATCTCGCTCCCGTTCAACTGAGAGGGATAACCTTGGCCCCTCCACCGCTCATGTTCCTGCCGAACGATCACAGCCAGCCATTCGTATTGGCTGCCCAACCCCATGAGGAGGTCGAAGCCCTGCTGGGGATGCCGGTCAATGAGCATTCGCTCCTGGACGGTCAATGGTTCCGCTTTCGCCAGCACCGCTTCAGGAATCGTCATCATCCCAACGTCATGCACCAGAGCCGATAAAGCCAACCGGTTCAGGGAAACCGTCTCATACTGCAGGCCAAGGCCTATCTTGGTCGCAAGGACAGCCACGTTGATCGCATTATGCACGAGGGGGGTCCCCTGTCGTCCGGACAAGATCTTTCGAAGGAGTTCATCGCTGTCACGGACAGAGACCACCAAAGCATCCGCAAGACCTTGAATGGCATCCAGATTCAGGACGGCGCGATGACGAACTCCGCACTCCAACTTGGACAGTTCCTGCTCGGCCTTCTGGTAGAGCACCTCTGCCTGACTGTCGGTCGTATGGGCACTCTGCTCTGGTGCCTGCGGGCCGGAGGATTGGAACGAATGGACTCGAGCATCCCGATTGGTCCCGGGAATCGAGCTTCCCTTGGATTGTTCACGCACCAGATCCGACAATCGTGTCATGTAATCTCCCGACGAATCTATGAACGCCGTTGAGCGACCGGCTTTCCATTACCGTTTGCCGGTTGGAACTCCGGCTTTTGAAGTTCACGCTCCAACATGGCGCGAATGAACCCGCTGGTGGTGTATCCCTGCTGTTTGAGGCAATCGAGTTGATCCTTCAGATCTTCGGGGAGCTGGATAACGATTCGAATGAGTTTGGACATAGGTTTAGGCATAATTGTGTAGCACTTTACATCAATGTGCGCAGCATGCATGCACGTGATATGCCATGATAGAAGATGCCATATGATGTGTAATTATGAAGGCTTGCGCGACAAATTGCTTCATGCACAGGTCTGTCGGGAACAACTTACGTCACTTTTGGCGAGGACTGTACGGAGGCTGAGGGGATACGGATAGGCAGTGGAACGGTTGGGAGAGATACTATTGGTCTGGCTTATCTTTCACCCTAGCCATGACCTGGGTCATGCACGCGCCACTGTCTCATTGCCAATTCCACCGTCTCCACATCCGCCGGACATTCTCCAACTCGATCGCGATACCAGGCAGCGAGACAGGGGCCGGTTGCAGCGTCCATTCATCTGTCTGATGAACGGTGAGGTGAGATGTGGACAGATCGAGGTCCACCCAGATGGCACCATCCTGGTCTGTACGAAAAATCCTGCCCTGTACGTGCCGGTATGCCGCCACGACATCACGCGCAGGATGCCGGTAGGGATTGAACGCGCCGACGGAAAACACAGCCACTTCCGGGCGAGTGACATCGACCCATCGTGGATCAAGAGAACTGCGGGCCCCGTGATGAGGCACTTTCATCACGCTGATGACACGAAGGTCGCTGCGCTTGAGCAACGCAGACAGACCGTCTCTCTCAATGTCGCCGGCAAACAGGAAAGAACGCGCGCCGCAGGTGAGCACAAGAACAATCGAAGAATTGTTCAATTCTTTCGCGTCCACGTTCGCTCGCCGAGCATACACGGCTGCCATCTCTTGTGACGGATTGAGCACGCGCATTTCACAATCAGCTGCAGCCCACATGGTCATGCCTTCACGTGCCACGTCTGCCGCCAGATTCGCCTGTTCGAGTGAGGCTTCCAACTGCTTCCAAAATGTTTCTTCCCGCACCAACCCGTTCGTCCAAAAGTGAGTGATCGGAAAGTGGTCTACAATCCAGGCCAATCCGCCGACATGGTCAAGTTGCGGATGAGAGCCGACCACATGGTCGATCTTGCGAATTCCTCGGTTCCATAAATATGGAGCCACTACTCCCCGCCCCATGTCCAATCGATCATGCGTCGCTCCTCCGTCAATCAGCATCACCTGGCCATCCGGTAATTCCACGACCGTGCTGTCGCCTTGACCTACGTCGAGAAACGTCACCCGTACCATATGATCACCTACAAACGGACGCGGCGACCAGATCCACCATCCGATGGTCAAGCTCATGGCCAGCATGGCCCCAACGCGGGTGCAGAAGGAGAAATAGCGCGTCAAACTGATCCAGGTCGCGCCATAGAAGGCGCACATGAGCGGAACTGTCGGGGCTGCCACATACAGAAATACACCCGGCAGGCTCGCGAACATCCGAACCCCGTCCATCAGCGGAGTACTGAACACGTGAACCAGTCCGGCAAGAGGAAGAGTGGATGCTTGCACTGTAATGAGCCACAACGCGCACCCAAGACCGAGGGGGACAAGAATCAGACCGGTGAAGGGAACGACCAGGAAATTGGCGAGGAGACCCATCCATGGGATCTGATTAAAGTAGTAGGCCACAAGAGGGAGCGTCACGATCGTCACTACGGCCGTGACAGCAGCTGATGCTTTTCCCCACCTCCATACACTGTGCAGCCAGGAGGGAGGTGTATCGGATCGCTCGTCATGGGTATCCGCTTGATCAAACCACCATGCCATCGACCAGACTGATAGGAAAGACAACTGGAATGAGATGTCGAACAACACCCGCGGGTCGTAAATCAGGATCACACACGCCGCGAACGAGAGCGCATGGAGTAGCGGACGGCGATAACCAAGCCACAAGGCCAACAAGGCGGTCGCGATCATAATCAACGAGCGCATCGTCGCCGTCTCCGCTCCTGCCAAGAGGGCATAGCATGTCACGGGAAGGAGGGTCGACATCGCCGCGAGTCGGGTTGGAGTGGTGTACCGGGTCAGTGCGAGGATCCATCTCCAGGGCAGCGCCAATACCCCCCGCCGGATAACGGCGTAGGTGAGGAGAGCCACCAGACCGAGGTGTGATCCCGAGATAGAGAGGATATGCACGGTCCCGGTTGCCATGAACCAGTCACGCACCTCGGGGAGCAAATACCCGCGTTCCCCAATGATGATGCCGAGAAAGAGGCCGAGTATCGGCTGATCCAATGTCTCCACCGCTGCAACATGTACCTGTTCTCGCCAGCGGTCGACCCGATTCCAGACCATCCATGCCACGGATCGTGAACCGGTACTCACCAGACGAATGGCATCCGGACCACTCACCGTCGCCACCGCATCGATACCCTGCCGATCTAAATAGGCGACATAATCAAATCCTCTCGGATTCAATGAGCCATGAGGAGGCCGCACCCGCGCGTGAAATGTGACTCGGTCGCCTCGATAGAACGGGCCACCAGAGTTTCGCCACACGAGCCTGAGCCGTATCCCGTGATCCCGCGACCCAAACGATTCGTCAAGAGAGACCGCTTGAAGCACCATGGTCATGCGATCCGGAGCATGCTGAATCGGCTCGATGATCGTCCCAGTGAAAGGCCGCGACGTCACTTCCTCCTGCGGGGGAAGAACCAAGGCTGCCGGCATGGTCCAGGCGAACAGGTGCCAGTACGCAACACCCGCGATCACTCCGCCGTAAAGAGCAAGCCCCGTCCGTGATGACATACCTCGGGTGATCTCGCCGACACTCATGACGCCGAGAATGACAACTAAACACAGAGAAGTGAGGATCGGAACATATGGAAAGAACGACCCGCAGAGGAGTCCCAGAACGAACGCGGCGGAGATGGAGGGCAGCATTAGTCACGCTGCCTTCCTGAGCGACTATCCAAGATGGGCGCGAACGACGTGCGCGAGCTGCTCGGCAACCTCCCGAATGATTGTGTCGCGTTCTCCCTCGACCATGATGCGGAGCAATGATTCCGTCCCTGAATACCGTACCAACACGCGACCGGTGCCGTTCAACCGTTGTTCAGCCGCCCGGATGGCTGATTGAAGATCAGGAATCTCGGCCAAATCACGTTTGTGCGTGACTTTCACGTTCATAAGCACTTGCGGTACCGCGGACATGGCTTTGGCAAGCTCAGACAGCGGCTTCTTGGTACGTTTCATCAACGAGAGGATCTGCAATGCGGAAATCAGGCCGTCGCCGGTGGTATTGTGATCCAACAAGATGAAGTGCCCGGATTGCTCTCCACCAAAATTGTAGCCATCGGCCAGCATGCGCTCCATGAGATAGCGATCGCCGACTGGTGTTCGCAACAGGGTGATGCCTGCCTTCCCCATGGCGATCTCCAAGCCGAAATTACTCATGACTGTCCCTACGACGGTGTGCTTCGCGAGTTGGCCTTTGGTATTGAGATCCAGTGCCAATGCGGCCATGACATGATCTCCGTCAATGATCATCCCCTGCTCGCACACAAAGATGGCCCGGTCTGCATCGCCGTCCAGGGCAATTCCGATATCAGCCTGGTGGAGTCGGACAGCTTCCTGAAGTTGTTCGGGATGGACAGCACCGCAACCGGCGTTGATGTTCATCCCATTGGGCTTATCACACAATACTTCGACCTTCGCGCCCAATTCACGCAGGACCATGGGAGCCACCTTGTAAGCCGCTCCGTTGGCGCAATCTACAACAAGGTTGATACCCTGGAAGTCGAGATCCTTCGGCAACGACCGCTTGGCAAATTCGATATACCGTCCCTCTGCGTCGTCTATACGGAAGGCTTTGCCGATCGCATCGGCTGTGGGACGGAGATGGTGAATTTCATTTGAAACGATCAATTGTTCGATTCTCGCCTCAAGCTCATCGGGTAGCTTGAACCCATCGCTGGAAAAGAATTTGATGCCGTTGTCCTGATACGGATTGTGCGAGGCAGAGAGCACCACGCCCGCATCCGCCCGGAGGCTTCGTGTGAGAAATGCGATTGCCGGCGTCGGCATCGGGCCGACGAGCAACACATCCACTCCCATCGAGCAAATCCCGGATATGAGGGCGGACTCAAGCATGTAACCGGACAGCCTCGTGTCCTTGCCGATCACAATTTGATGCCGACCGGCCCTGCGCATGAAGATATATGCGGCCGCGCGGCCTAGCTGCATGGCGGTTTCGCTCGTCATGGGCTCCAGATTCGCAACTCCGCGCACTCCATCCGTACCGAATAACCTACGCATGTCGCACCTGTTGAAGGTAATCTGTCGAGTCGGCAATCGCTCGTGTCATGGTGATGACGTCTCGCATTGGACCGATATCGTGCACGCGAACCATTCCTGCCCCATGCAACACGGCGAGCGCGACTGCCGCAGCGGTGCCAAAAAGTCGATCCTGGATGGGATGGCCAAGAACGTGGCCGGTGAAGGCTTTGCGCGACACTCCAACCAACAGCGGGCGGCCCAGATCAGTGAACATCTTCACGTGAGCCAATAAGGCAAGATTATGATCTTGGAGCTTACCAAAACCGATGCCTGGGTCAAGGACGATTTGCATTCGGGAAATTCCGGCTGCCTCCGCCGCCCGCATCCGGTCGGCAAGAAACGCATACACCTCTGCGACCACATCGTTGTAGTGAGGCGCGCGCTGCATCGTCTGGGGCCTCCCCTGCATATGCATGAGGACGATGCCCGCGCCGGATTTGGCTACGACGTGGGACATGTCATGATCAAACGTCAACGCGCTGATGTCGTTGACAATCGATGCGCCTGCTTCG
>DAISKX010000269.1:0-5633 GCA_036820725.1 Nitrospiraceae bacterium | reverse complement strand
ACATTGGAAATCCAGGCGGAGGAAGACGGCGTCGATATTAAGGGATTTATCGTCGATCCAGTCAGGGCTCGGACAACCAAGGCTCCTCAGGATCTCTTCGTCAATCGGCGACCGATCAAGAATGCAACGGTGTTCCACGCGCTTTCAGACGGCTATCGTGCTTTCCTGGCAAAGGGGCACCATCCGGTATTCGTGCTCTTTCTGGATGTGAACAGTCGGCGGATTGATGTGAACGTGCATCCAACCAAACGGGAAATCAGGTTTTCGGATGCCGAAACGATTCATCGTGCGGTCCGCTCAGCGGTGCGCGATACGCTTGGACTTTCGCCCATGGGTCTGCGGGGCTCGCATGCTTATCCGGAACGGCACGTTGAAAATCGTCAGGCGGAGGCAAGCCCTTGCGTGTGTGGCCCGATGGGCGAAACCTGGGAACGTCTCGCTGAGGGCACAGAGGTTCAGGTGAGCAGAGACCCGGTGTCAGTTGCCGAACAAACCTCCATGATTCGAGAGGTGCCCGAGCCCTATCTCTCCGTATCGCAGATCGATGTCGTTCCGTTGGGGCAAATGAGCCGGACATTTTTGATCGCACAGGTGGGGGCTGAACTCCATGTGGTGGATCAGCATACGGCCCATGAACGGGTGCTTTTCGAACGCTTGTGGAAAAATTGGCGCGACCGTCTGCTGATTCCGCAACCGCTGCTGTTACCCGAACCGTTTGAAATGTCCGCTCAGAAGGCGGACCTGTTGCGCCATCACCTCAATGATTTAGAGGCGGTGGGATTGTTGGTCGAACCGTTTGGCTCGTCGTCGTTTCTGATCCGGGCGGTGCCCCTGTCGTTGACGCATGCCGACGCTGAAGCGGTCGTCCAGGATCTCATCGATGACCTGGATCAATGGGCATCCCTCTCTTCCCTGGAGGAACGGATCAAACCTATTCTTGCCTCATTGGCTTGCCATGGCGCTGTGCGAGCAGGTCGACTGATGGCGCTGCCGGAAATCAAGCAGGTGATCGAAGACTGGGTTCAAGAAGGGCGGATCATGACATGTCCCCACGGCCGACGCGTGGCATTTCGTCTTTCAGCCGACGAGTTGGCTCGGATGTTCAACCGGACCTAACCTAGCAAGATGCTGAAAAAGTCCGCCAGTGTCGTTCTCGCATCGTTCAGAAGACACTGGGCGCTCACCAGACACGGCCGGCTCACGGGACACGGCCCGCTCTGGGGGACACTGGGTGTTCACCGACTCACACCCATGCGCAAACGTGAGACGATTTATTCATCGTCTCGCCACCTCGCGGGGGTCCACAAACGTGGCGCTCATTATTCTTCGCGCCGTGCACCTCGCTGCGGCCTTGTTGGACGGCCTTTTTGAGCCTCCTGCGGGATCGTATCCGATGGCCACAGATGTGCGGATCATCGAGTTTTAGAGGCACCGAAATAGTTTTTCCGCAGCCTGTTAGGTCTATCCACAGTCTCGCTTCATGACTCCATTATCCAATCAAATCCTTGCGCGGAGACCTCTCGTCGTATTGGTTGGTCCAACCGCCGTCGGAAAAAGCGACATCGCCATCAACATCGCGCGGACGCTTGACACTGATGTCCTCACGGCGGACTCCCGGCAAGTCTATCGAGGGATGAATATTGCCACGGATAAACCTTCTCTCGCGCAGCGACATGGAGTGCCGCACCGGCTTATTGACCTTGTAGATCCGGATCAACCCTTTAACACAGGGATGTATCGCGAGCAGGCAATAGTGGAAATCAACCGCCTCTATGCCGAATACCGACTTCCATTTGTCGTCGGAGGAACTGGTCTTTACGTTCGAACGCTGGTTCGAGGGTTGTGCGATGCGCCACAGGCGCAGCCCGATTTTCGCGATCAGTTGCTCGGCGAAGCGCGGCTGCGAGAGAAGGGTTATTTACATCAGGAATTGAGCCGGGTGGATCCGGAATCGGCGCAACGTCTCCACCCCAATGATGAAGTAAAGATCATGCGTGCACTGGAAGTACACCACGTGTCCGGAAAACGTCTCTCCGAGCTCCAACGTGAGCACCGATTTTCAGGGGAATCGTTTAGCCCGCTCTTGCTTGGCCTCAACCGTGACCGGGACGTATTGTATGGCCGGATCGAACAGCGGGTGGACACGTTTTTCACGAACGGGCTGGTGGACGAAACCCGGACGCTGCTGGCAAAGGGGTATCATCGCGCGCTAGGCTCGATGAAAGGGCTCGGATATCAACAGGTCGCCGCGTATCTTACCGGGGAATCCAGTTATGCGGAGGCTGTACACAAGCTCAAACGCGATACCAGACGTTTTGCCAAACGGCAACTGACTTGGTTCCGGAAAGAGCCGGGGATTAGATGGGTCGCACTGGACGATCAAGAGACGCCTGAAAGCGCGGCGAAGAGACTCCTTGTTCATATCAATAGATTTCTGGCTGACCTTCGCGAACAGTCACCGGTCTTGATGGGGAACAGTCAGCACAACTCGGAAACAGTGGTTGGATGACCACACGATCTCAGCGGACAGAGGCAAGAATCGGCATTATCGGCGGCAGCGGCCTATATGACATTGAGGGAATGGAACGTGTCCGCGAGCTTCGTATGCGAACACCGTTCGGTTCCCCGTCGGACGTGATCAAGTTAGGCCGGATGGACGGGATTCCTGTGGCGTTTCTGTCGCGACATGGTCGCGGGCATCGTGTCAATCCGACTGCAATCAATTACCGTGCGAATCTATACGCGTTCAAACAGTTAGGTGTACAGCGGGTGATCTCAGTGAGTGCGGTGGGCAGCATGAAAGAATCGGTTCGGCCGGGCGATGTGCTCCTCCCGGATCAGTTTATCGATCTGACCAAGCGTCGGGTGTCTACCTTTTTTGATGAAGGTGTCGTAGCCCATGTGGCCTTTGGAAAGCCGGTTTGCGATAACCTTTCCGATGATCTTGCCCGCGCAGCGCAGACGGCCGGTGCGACCCTGCATCGCGGTGGGATCTATGTGTGCATCGAGGGGCCGCAGTTTTCCACGAAGGCTGAATCGCAGTTGTATCGCCGGTGGGGCGTAGACGTGATCGGCATGACGAACATGCCGGAAGCCAAACTCGCACGGGAGGCAGAGCTCTGTTATGCCACTCTGGCCCTGGCCACCGATTATGACTGTTGGCATGAAACGGAGGAGGCGGTTACGGTGGAGGCCATCCTCGCGACGCTGCACCAGAACGTGGCCCTGGCCAAACGGGTCCTGCGCGCTGTGGTTCCAGCAGTCGCGGCAACATGGTCATGTGCATGCAATGAGGCTCTTCGGAACGCCATTGTCACGCCCGCCTCGCACATTTCGGCGCCTACCAGACGACGTGTCGGACTATTGATCGAACGCTATATCCGGAATACAAAGAAGGAGCGGTAATCTATGGGCAAGTTACTGGTGGTAGGATCCGTGGCGCTCGATACCGTCAAGACGCCTTTCGGCGAAGTGACCGAGGTGCTGGGTGGGTCCGCAACGTATTTCTCCACGGCGGCCAGTTATTTCACGAGTGTCGATCTCATCGCGGTGGTGGGGCAGGATTTTCCGGATCAGCACGTGAATTTTCTCAAGGGGCGCGGCATCGATTTGGCGGGCCTGGAACGCCGGCCCGGTTCAACCTTCCGATGGAAGGGCGAGTACTCGCATCAACTGAACGAAGCACATACGCTGGATACCAGATTGAACGTGTTCGAGACGTTCCGTCCGAAAATTCCAGAACAGTATCGCTCCCCGGAAGTGCTGTTTCTGGGCAATATCGATCCGGAATTGCAGCAGGATGTGTTGCAACAAGTGAAGCGACCGGCGCTGGTGGCTTGCGACACCATGAATTTTTGGATTAACGGCAAGCAGGACGCCTTGTGGAAGGTGCTGGCAGGCATCGATGTCTTGATCATCAATGATGGGGAGGCGCGGGCGCTCGGGGGTGATCCGAATCTGGTGAAGGTCGCTAAGAAAATCTTGTCGCGGGGACCGCAGTATCTCATCGTGAAGCGAGGAGAATATGGCGTCCTGCTGTTCACCGGCGAACATGTGTTTGGCGCGCCCGCCTATCCTCTGGAGGAAGTCCGGGATCCGACGGGTGCCGGCGACACCTTCGCGGGCGGCTTCTTGGGCTACCTGGCCGCCACCGGGAATCGCTCGCCTGCGGCCATGCGCCAAGCAATCATTTTCGGCAGCGTGATGGCCTCATTTACAGTAGAAGCCTTTAGCCTTGACCGTTTGAAGAACCTGGATTACAAAGAAATAGAAGAGCGATTCCAGTCATTTAAGCGATTGACGCATTTTGACGATATTCGCTAAGAGTAAAAGGATGGGGCGATGGAAGAGGGAATAAGAAGGGTGTTCAGTACATCTTCTTCCAACCTGATGCTGGCCTGTCTGGTCACGACCGTTCTCGTATCCGGCTGTGCCAATGAAGACAACATGCGCAAGTCCAAGGGATATTATCAAGAAGCGGTGGCGCGGCTTGGTACCGATCAACAACAGGCGTACGTCTCGTTTCAAAAGGCCGTCAAGCTCAATCCTGCCAATAAGGAAGCCCATTACGGTCTGGGGCATGTCTATTCTATGCAAGGTAAGTTCAAGCAAGCCGAAGAAGAGTTTCGCGAGGCCATCCATATTGATTCCGACTATTCCGAAGCCCATACCTATTTGGGGCAGGTGCTTGTGAGTCAGGATCAATGGAAGGAGGCCATTGCGTCGTTCCGGCGCGCCTTGAACAACCCGCTTTACGGGACACCGGATCTGGCGCGTTTCCATCTGGGCCGTGCGTTACTTCACGAAGGCGATCCTAGCGGCGCGCTGGAGGTGTTGGAGGACGCGTTGACGGTCATCCCGCCGAATGTTCCTCCGGCCAGGCTTCAGTTGGAACTCGGCCGGGCGTATCACCAGCTTGGCCTTGAGGTCCGTGCACGGGAAGCCCTGTTAAAGGTTTCCACCCTCGACAAAGGCGGGGAGTATGCCACTGCGGCGAACGAGCTTCTTGCTCGCATCAAACCATAGGCGATCACCATGGAATCTGTAGGCGAGTTTTTTCGACAAGTTCGTGAGACCAAGGGTCTGACGATTGATGAGGTTGCGTCCAAAACCAGGATCCGCTCCGATTTTGTGCAAGCTCTCGAAGAAGGCAATTTTGCCAAGTTGCCGGATCAGGTGTTTGCCCGCGGCTTTGTCCGATCCTATGCCCGGTCTCTGGGACTGGACGAAGAAGACGCCATCCATCGGTTCGCTCAGTCTGCCGGCGCGTTCTACGAGAAGCAGGGAGAACGAGAACGGCTTCGCCAGCGTCAGGTGGAGGAGGATCGGCGCCGGAAGGCGAATCGCAAAGCCGTTGGAATCGCAATCATGATTGCGATTTTCACGCTGGTGTTTCTTCTCAGCCGGGAGCAATCCTCGGTGACGATGCGTCGGTCCTCGTCCGACGCTCCGCCTCAGAGCAAGAGATCCGTGCCGCTTGCAAAAGAGACACGCGATGCTCCGCCACGACCGGAGCCGGAACATTCTGCTCCGGTCACAAGCGTGAAGCCACCGGAGCCTCCCCCCATTTCCACGAAGCCGTTGACGGAAAAACTGCCATCGCCTCCCCCGGTCGCGCGATCGAATCAGGTGGC
>DAISKX010000268.1:0-5637 GCA_036820725.1 Nitrospiraceae bacterium | reverse complement strand
ATCGATGCGCCTGCTTCGATGGCTCGCCTCGCCACGCGGGCCTTCGTCGTGTCGACGGAGATGGGCAGGTCCACGGCACGCCGTACCGCCTCGATGACCGGGATGAGCCGGCGCATTTCTTCGTCTTCGCTCACGGGCTGTGCACCGGGTCGAGAGGATTCGGCGCCAATGTCGAGGATGTCGGCACCTTCCTCGACCATGGTCCTGGCCCGTGTCACGGCGGCTAGAACATCCTCGTACCGTCCACCGTCATAAAATGAGTCGGGCGTGACGTTGAGAATGCCCATAATGAGCGGTCGTGCCCGGACGGACAGCAACCGAGTGCCGGCTTTCACGATCAGGTCGTCCGGTGTCGGCTGCCTCATGGATAATCCTCGGTTTAATGGAAAGTGAGATACATGTGTAAACGTGGGATGTTCTTGTCACGTGCAGCGGAGGGGAAGGGAATGCGGAAACCAACTCGAGCATCGGTTCCCGCTTTATGTGAATGACTGGTCTGGCCGGAGCCGACACGTGTCGTCAGGCAGGAACAGTCTGAGACGCGGAGCCTTGCATGATAATTTGATCAATTTCAAGCGCATCCAGCACTTCCTTCTCAAGAAGGGCTTGCGCCAATGCTTTGAGACTCACCATATTTTCGGTTAGGATCCGTTTAGCCCGTTCATAATTTTCGCTGACCAGACGTTTAATCTCATGGTCGATTTCAAGCGCGACTTGTTCGCTAAAGTCTCGTTTTGTCGCGATCTCGCGACCCAGAAAAATCTCTTCTTCCTTCCGCCCAAACGTGAGAGGACCAAGCTTCTCACTCATCCCCCATTCACAGACCATCTTACGCGCTAAGTCGGTGGCTCGTTCGAGATCATTCCCCGCTCCGGTGGTCACATTGTGCAGAACCAGCTCCTCAGCCACCCGGCCGCCCATCAAAATGGCGAGCGTGTTATACAAAAAGTCCTTTGAATAGTTGTGACGATCATCTGTCGGGAGCTGCATCGTCACGCCGAGCGCCCGGCCGCGAGGAATAATCGTCACTTTGTGAACTGGATCCGTGCCTGGCAGCAGTTTGGCCATGAGCGCATGCCCCGCCTCGTGATAGGCCGTCGTCCGCTTCTCTTCGTCACTGAGGATCATGCTCTTACGTTCAGCACCCATCAGCACTTTGTCCTTGGCCATTTCAAAATCGATGTACTCGACTTCCTTTTTATTCTGGCGGGCTGCCCAGAGCGCCGCTTCGTTCACGAGATTCTCCAAATCCGCACCGGAAAATCCCGGCGTGCCACGAGCAATCTTCTCAAGCTCGACATCGGAGCCGAGGGGGACCTTTTTCGTATGCACTCTGAGAATTTCGGACCGGCCGCGCAAATCAGGCCGGTTGACGACCACTTGACGGTCAAAGCGGCCAGGCCGGAGCAGGGCAGGATCGAGCACATCCGGTCGATTGGTTGCCGCAATCAGGATGACGCCTTCCGTCGTATCAAATCCGTCCATTTCCACGAGCAATTGATTGAGTGTCTGCTCACGCTCGTCATGTCCACCGCCTAAACCAGCGCCGCGCAGCCGTCCGACGGCATCGATCTCGTCGATGAAAATAATGCAGGGCGCATGCTTCTTGCCCTGCTCAAAGAGATCACGAACCCTGGACGCTCCGACACCGACGAACATTTCCACGAAATCGGACCCGCTGATGCTGAAAAATGGCACGCCGGCCTCTCCCGCGATGGCCTTTGCCAACAGCGTTTTGCCGGTTCCCGGAGGACCTACAATCAGCACACCTTTGGGGATCCGTCCCCCCAGCTTCTGGAACTTTCTGGGGTCTTTCAAAAATTCGATGATTTCCAGGACCTCTTCCTTCGCTTCATCGATACCCGCGACATCGGAGAACGTCACCTTCTTACGTTCTTCGGTCAACATGCGCGCACGGCTTTTCCCAAATGAGAGAGCCTTGTTTCCGCCGATCTGCATCTGGCGCATGAGAAAGAACCAGAGACCAAGGAACAGCACAAAAGGTCCCCAGGTCACGAGAAAGGTAATGTACCAGGGACTTTCGTCCGGTGGCTTCGCCTCAATTTGGACGTCCTTTTCACGCAACACCTTCACGAGTTCGGGATATTCAGCCGTATAAGTGCGGATTCGACTTTGATCCTTGAGGATCGCACTGACATGATTTGCCTTGATCGTCACCTTCATGACCTCGCCTTTATCAAGCTTGGCCATAAAATCACTGAAAATCACTTCATCTTCTGGTGCGTGGGTCGGGACGCTGAACAGGTTGAATAACAGGATCATGAAGAGGCCGACCACTACCCAGAACAACAGGTTCTTAACGCGTGAATTCATCCACCTCTCCTTTGCGGGTTTCAGGCCCACCAGAGTCACGACATAATCTTGGTGATGTTAACACAGCTTCCATTGGAGTGACAACAGTTTCACGCTGACTCTTGCTCCGGCTCATCAACCGTATCGAGGACAGCCAGGTAAGGAAGGTTCCTATATTTCTGCTGATAGTCGAGTCCGTACCCGACGACGTACTTGTTCGGTATCCGGAAGCCTTCATAATCGATCTGCACATCGACCACACGGCGTTCCGGCTTACTGAGGAGGGTGCAGACTTTGATGGATCGAGGTTTCCGCTTGGACAGCGTCTTGATCAAATAGTTGATCGTTAAGCCGGAATCGATGATGTCCTCTACGAGAAGAAGGTCTTTCCCCTTCACGTCCTCGGTGAGGTCCGATACAAGTTTTACTTTACCGGAAGTCTTGGCGCCGGAGCCATAGCTGGTCACGACGAGGAAGTCGACCCTCATCGGAATCCGAATCGCCCGCGCCAGGTCGGCATAAAATGCATAGGCGCCCTTCAGCACTCCGACCAGGATCAACTCTTTTCCTCCGTAATCGGCTGTGATCTGACGCCCTATTTCCCGGATGCGCGCCCGCATTTGCTCCTGTGTGACAATCGGACGCCCGAATAGTCTTTCCATTGATCTAGGTCGGTCCTTTCACTGAGGGGACTGCGAGGCAACCACGAACTGCCTGGTGGATGCGTTCATGACAAATCGGCCATCAGGCCGGAACCCTACCACCCAGAGGATCCCTTCCGGCGCGACGAGAAGCGGCGTGCGGTGCCGAACGGACAGACTCACTTTCAGATCAGTGAAAAGATCCTGCACCTTCTTGTGTCGGCCCTTCATGCCGAATGGAGAAAAGCGATCCCCGGGCTTCCAGTTCCGAAGACAGAGGGGGAGAGTGAATGTCGCGCCGTCGAATACCGTCACGTGTTTGTCACGTGATCGCGCAATGTTTCGCGCATCGTCTTCATCAACCACCCGAAGTTGAATCAGTTCACCAGTGGGAGACCACACCATCGTGTTGGGGATTCCGGCACAGATATATTCCTGTGCCGGCGAATCACGCTCGATAGATTGTAGACATGACTTGCCAATGCGAATGGTCTCACCCTCGTGGAAGATCTCGACTCCTGTTGTCGAAAATCTGGATTCCGCTGCGTTCATCACGACCTGCCGCACAATCGCTTCCACTGTCGTAAATCTCGGCATTTTCCCTCGTCTATCGAGTCGACCCAGGACCCGTCGAATGATGCGACGCTGCAGTGCGAGGGGTACGTTGAGGAATGGGTCACGTGCCAGACGGAAGTGTTCGTCGCTCTCAGTCACGATACTCGGAAGCAGGTCTGTCACCATCTGTTCCAGCAAAGCGTCTTCCTCGCCGACGATCTCGCTTTGCCGGCTGATCACCTGTACAAGCGACGGAGCAACTGATTTCATATATGGGATAAGCCCGTGCCTCAATCTGTTTCTGAGATAGATCGGCTTCCCGTTGCTGGCATCAGTCCGATACTCTCGGTTCAACGAGCGAAGATACGACAGAATATCCACCCGCGGAATGGTCAGCAATGGCCGGATAAACAGTCCCTCTCGCATCGCCGGCATGCCGGCCAAGCCGGCCAGGCCGGCCCCACGCAGCATCCACATCAGAACTGTTTCTACTTGATCATCAGCCGAATGTCCCAACGCCACTCGCTTGATTCTCGACTCACCAGCCATGCGACGCATGATGGTGTACCGGATTTCCCGAGCTCGTTCCTGCAATGAGGTCCTGCCAGACCCCTTCTCGCAGACGCTATCGCCTCGTCTTGTGATGCAGGGAACCGCCAACTCATCACAAAGGCGTTGCACGAATGCGGCATCTTCATCGGATTCACGCCCACGTAATCCATAATTAATATGGATGGCGGACAGGGTGAGTTTCCAGGCCGGACGGAGTTCGTGCAGTACGGATAACAATGCAACGGAGTCAGGGCCTCCAGACACCGCAACCAAAATGCTGTCTCCTGGAGAAAACAACGCGCGCCGGCGGATGACAGGGAGTATCCGCTGGAGAAGACCGATCTCATGCGGAGATTTCGCGCGCATGGTCGTTCGACTTTCCATAACCTTCACGAGGTTCCTACCACCTGGGCTAAGCGGCGCAGACATGTTCGGGCCTCGCGGACATCCTGCTCGATACGAACCGCAAGTGCCTCAGCCGTATTGAATACAAGATCTCCACGAAGTCGATCGATAAATTGAACCGTGATCGGCTGTCCGTATAAGTCGACTTCCTTGTCGAGAAGATACACTTCGATCATACGTTCCCCCACGCCAAACGTCGGTCGTGTTCCGATATAAGCGACGGAGTCAAACCGCTGCTCCTGCCAGACCGTGGTCGCGGCATAGACCCCGTCGGGCGGAATGACACGCTCGGCGGGAAGAGCAAGGTTGGCCGTCGGCCAGCCTAGTGCCTGGCCACGCTGATGACCACGAATCACGATTCCATCAATGGCATAAGGCCGCCCGAGAAAGCGGGCGGCTTTCTCTATTTCCCCGGCTTGAATCAACTGACGGATTCGCGTCGAACTCACCACCTCGCCGTCGAACCTGACCGGGTGAACAGGATGTACCTGAAATCCGAATTGGCTGCCAAGCCGGGTAAGATCTTCTAATTTGCCGGCTCGTCCCTTTCCAAAGGAAAAATGCTCTCCGACAAAAATTTCTCTGATGCCGATTCCGTCGCGTAGGACTTCCGAAGCGAATTCCGCGGGCGTCAGACCGGCAAAGGCCGACGTAAATGGAAGAAAAATGACGTCCTGCACGCCGGCTTCTTCAAATCGAGCCAGCTTCTCCGCCGGGGACGTGAGAAACCGAAGATCGACGTGGGGCGCCAGAATCTTGACCGGATGCGGATCGAAAGTCAGCACCACCGGAGTGCCGTGGGCACGCTGGGCCGCATTGACGACCGTATCCAGCAGAGCCCGATGCCCTCTATGCTGACCGTCGAAGTTTCCGATGGTGGCAACAGGGTATGGCCGAGAAGCGGGAGGGGTAAGGCCTCGGGAAACTTTCATAGGACTCGTCAACGAAGGAGTTTAGCTGCGTCCTTTGCAAAATACGTCAGGATCATATCGGCACCCGCACGTCGGATTGCCAACAGGGATTCCATCATGGCCCGTGACTCATCAAGCCAGCCGGCATGCGCTGCGGCCTTGATCATACTGTACTCCCCGCTGACCTGATAAGCCGCAATGGGCAGACTCGTAAGACGGCGCGCAGCTGCAATCACGTCGAGATACGGGAGCGCCGGCTT
>DAISKX010000267.1:0-5643 GCA_036820725.1 Nitrospiraceae bacterium | reverse complement strand
GGCGTCGCCCTTGGTGCCGGCATAGACCGTGGCAGGATACGCGTTGTCGATCGCCATTGAAATGACACGAGAATGACTCATGCCGCGGGAGAGATTCTGCCAGGTCTGCCCCCCGTCTCTGGTTTTATAAATGTAGTCGTTGGTCGCCACGTAAATAATGTCGAGATTCTTGGGGTGGAGCTGAATGACGACGATCGGGTCGCTACCATTGCAGCCGGCCAGCAACATAACGAAGAAGAGCAGAATTGAGGTGACTCGTCCGTAAACCATGGGAAGAGTATCTCTCGACCTCAAGACGGTTTCCAGCGTCGGCGTCTTCAACGAAAGTTGATGAACTGGAGGTCGATTGCAAAATCTTTGCTCTTCAGGAATGCAATTGCCGATTGAAGCTCGTCTTTGCTCTTGCTTGAAATGCGCACCTGCTCGCCCTGGATCTGAGACTGTACTTTAAGCCTGGAGTCGCGCAGATCTTTCGCAATGTCTTTGGCTTTTTCCGTGGAAATCCCGCTTTGAATCTTAATCACTTGACGAACTGTGCCCCCTAACGCCTCCTCTACTTTGCCGTAATTGAACGCTTTGAGCGAGACCTGTCGCTTCACACACTTGGTCTGGATAATGTCGTTCACGGCGTTCAACTTGTACTCGTCATCGGACACCACAACCAGTTCCTTCTCTTTTTCTTTGAGGGTGATCTCTGTTCTGGAGTCCTTGAAATCGAACCGCTGCTTGACCTCCTTCGTTGCCTGATCGACCACATTCTTCATTTCTTGCATATCGACCAGCGAGACGACGTCGAACGAAAATTGATCGGCCATGGTTGCCTCCTGCTGATTTGTCGTCAACCGTCAGTCGTCATTAGTCAACCGCGAGGAGCCCCCCTGGGTCTTTATTCGTCCTTTGCCACACGATTGACGATTGATGTGTGACGCATGACGACAGCCCCAGCCTATCACTAGCAACAGCCTCCTCCTGGCAAACGCAACCCTTCGTCCACCTTGATGGTCGTCTGCATCCGACCTGCCGATCCGCCCCCGGCTGTCACGATCACTTCGCTGCTCGTGAACGGGCGCTTGAGCACGACATACCCGTACCACTGCATCATACTATCGCCCAGGACGATGACCGCGAGCAAGGCAACAATCGCCACGAGAACCGCGTCGAGATATAAGGCGAAGGCTTGGCTCCCGACACTCACCGTCGACGCCTTGGCCATAAACAGGGTGAACATTTCGTATGAGCCGGTCAGCGTAATTGCGCCGATAAACAGCATCGGCACCGCCGTCACCCATAGGAACTGGGACTTCCGCATCTTGATCAGCACCGTCGTCCCAATGCAGAGCGCCAACGTGCCCAATAACTGATTGGCGGCCCCGAACATCGGCCAGATGGTCGAGATACTTCCGGTTCCGATCAAGTAGGCCCAGGCTCCGACTACGAACCCACTGCTGAGCAACACCCCCGGCCACCATGTGATTCGGCGAAACGGCGCGTACAGGCGCCCGCACATTTCCTGAATGAGGTAGCGCGCCACCCGCGTTCCCGTGTCGATCGTCGTCAGAATAAACAACGCCTCGAACACCAACGCAAACTGATACCAGTAGGCCATCAATCCGGCCATACCCGGCAATGCCGCAAAGATGGACGCCATGCCAACGGCAAGCGACACCGCGCCCCCGGGCCGGCCGGCCACCTCCGTTTCGACCAATTGCGACAATTCGTCTATGCGTGCCGTCGCAAATCCTATCGACGCCAGAGTATCCGATGAAAGAGTCGTGTTGATCGCCAAATAGTCGCCCGGCACGAGGACCGATGCCGCGATCAACGCCATGACCCCCACGAAACTTTCGAGCAGCATCGCCCCATAGCCCACGGTCGCCTGAGACTCTTGTTCGATCATCTTCGGTGTCGTACCGGAAGAGACCAGAGAGTGAAACCCGGAAACCGCTCCGCAGGCAATCGTAATAAACAGAAAGGGAAAGAGGGTGCCGGGAATAATGGGACCGCCGCCTGAGGCAAAGCTCGTCACGCGCGGCATCTCGATCGTCGGCGCCATCAGAATGACGCCGAATCCCAGGAGAAACACCACACCGAGCTTCATGAAGGTGGAGAGATACCCGCGCGGCACGAGCAACATCCAGCCTGGCAGGACCGACGCAAGGAAACCATAGCCGGCCAGCAGCCACACCAGCGTAGGGTGATCAAATTCAAACCAGTCTGCGAAGGCCGACTGCGCGACGACACGACCGAACCACACCGAGGCAATCAACAACGCCACCCCCAGCAGAGACACTTCAGTGACTCGGCCCGGACGAAACCGCTGCAGATAGAATCCCATGATGAAACCAATCGGAATCGTCATCGCAATAGTGAAAGTACCCCAGGCATTTTTGTAGAGAGCGTTCACCACGGCGAACCCCAATCCCGCCAACGCCACTACCACGATGAACAGCACGGCCACGGCGGTGGCGGTTCCGGTCACGGTTCCCAACTCGTCATGAGCAATATCCGGCAAGGACCGACCATTCCGACGCATCGATGCCACGAGGATAATGAAATCCTGCACTGCCCCTGCCAGCACGGCTCCGATCACGAGCCAGAGAAACCCAGGGAGAAATCCAAACTGCGCGGCCAGGACGGGCCCCAGTAACGGCCCGGCGCCGGCAATCGCCGCGAAGTGATGGCCGAACATCACGTACTTGTTGGTGGGATGGAAATTGACGCCGTCATTCAGTCGGATCGCGGGGGTGACACGTGTATCGTCCAGTTGCACGACGCAGGTCGCCAACCACCGGCCGTAGAAACGGAACGCGAGTATATAGATGCAGGCTGCCGCAACGACGAGCCAGAGTCCGTTTATTTTTTCATGAGGATTGAGAAGACCGGTGACGAAGGCAAGGGCCACAGCCCCCAGCGTCGCGAGAAAGCCCCAAAGAATAATTCTCACCGCAAACATCGCGGCATCCTACACAACACCCTGAGATTGGAGCAACCACACTGCCCCATATCCGCCGACCTGAAGCATGCATGCGCCCCGGCATGCTTCTGAATGACGGACGAGGACGCGTTAGGGAGTCGGAAGCGGTTTACCCTTTGTCGCGAGCATCAAGCACGCCAGGCCCAGGGCGATCCACACCAACTCTCGGAACCTCCGCAGGAGAGCGAACGTGATTCCGGCGACTTCACTGTATCCGAACGCCGTAACCAAGAGGAGATTCCCGGCGTCCTGAGCACCGAGGCTACCCGGAATAAAGAATGTACCGCCCTTGATAAAGACGGAGAGCCCGCCGATCGAGAGAGAGGCAAGAACCGTCACCGGCGCGCCCAAGCAGTAGAGAATCACGAACACTTCCAGGGCCTCCGCTAACCATCCGAGAAAGAATAGCCCCGTCGACAACAGGAAGCCGGCACGGTTCTGCACATAACACCCGGCGATCGTCCGATCCAGTTCGAGAAGTTTCTCCCGGCGCGACTCGAGAAAACGAATTCTAAGACCAATTGCGCTGAGCATTCCCAGAAGCCAGGTGAATATTCCCCGGCGCTGCACCAGCACAAAGCCGCCGACACCGAATGCGAGCAGCCCGACGCTCAAGAGCGCCGTCGCGATCGTCTGGCCGGGAGACCCGTCTGCACCAAGTAGCCAGAATCCAGAAGCCAGGCCGATCAAAATGAACGCGATCTGAGCGATCGTCATGGTGGTTTTCGCAATGACAACCGAGGCGAGCCCGTCCACCATCGGCACGCCATATCGCTTGAGGAGATAGGCCTTGAGTGGTTCTCCTCCGACATAGGCGGTCGGAGTCGTCATGTTGACCACCTCTCCAGCCGTGCGAATGGCAAGCAGGCGCCAAAACGGAATCACCCGGGACCACGCCACCAGGGTGACACGCCACCCATAGGCCTCCAGCACATACATGAGCACGGACGGACACAAAATCAGGAGCAGGGCTCCGGGACCAAGACTGGAAGCCGCTTCATAGATTCGGGTCGCGCCGACTTGCCAGACGATAAGAACGACTGTGAGGAAGCCGAGGGTGACGAGTATTAGTTTAACCACGTGGGGCTAGTAAGCATCCTTCACGGGATGCTCAAAATGGCCGCCAGCAAGGCCGCAGGACGCGAAGCCCCGAGGCGTACTCATTCTCACCCACCCACCCCGTGCTGCCAAGACAGCACTTCTCCAACGTCGGTACGTTGAGGTGTGCGAGGCGACGAAGAAGTGGCCTCAAGTCTGCGCATGGGCGTGAGACGGTGAGCGCCCAGTGTCTTCTGGGTCCCGCGAGAACGAAGTCTGGTGAAAGGTGCGTCTCGGCGCACCTGGGTTGGGCGGGTGTAATCAGCGACATTTTCAGCATCCCGCTACGCACGGGCGACGGCGGAGGGTCGAATCACCAAGAACATCAACAGCGCGAACACGGTGGAACCAAAGGCTGCCATCCAGAGAAACCAGTCCAGTTTATCAACGATGGCAAACAATAGAATAATGATAGAGAAGTCTCGGCTCGCGACGTTCTTTAAGATGAAGCCGGTCCACGCCGCCTGGCCAGGAGTACTCCACCCACGGGTCGCGCCGATTTTCTGAGCCTTCGTGACCAGCCAGAAGCACAGGGCATTGCCCATTACGGCGGCCGTGCCAAGGGTCAACGGAATCCATTCGCCGCCTGTTCCCTTCTGTCGAGCATAGGCCCCCCAGGCGATCCCGGCGAATATGGCCATGTGGACGACGTTGTCCATCGTGATATCCAGCCAGGCGCCGAACGGAGATTCGCTGAAGGTGAGCCGAGCGACCTCCCCGTCGCAGCAGTCGATCACCGCCGACAACTGAAAGAGCAGCGCCGCGACTATTCCTGCCTGGTAGGTGCCGAATGAAAAGCCGACTGCGGCCAAGAGTCCCACGAACGTGGCAACCATCGTGATCACATTCGGGGAACAACCGAGGAAAAGGAACAATTTCGTAAAGAGAGGCGAGACCGTACGATTGAAGTACCGATCGACGAATCCTTCGTATTCTCCTTTGAGTGATCTGAATAGCGTGCGTTCGGCCGCCTTCGCGCTGGGCTGGTCCCACACATCGCGATACCAGAGGACACCCTGATCGTCCGTGGTGACGACACTCACCCGGCCATCAGCCGCGGCCCGCTCCAGCCATCGGCGGATCGGCATCGCGCCGCATTCTGAAGAGCCTACACCTTCTCCGGCGGTCACCTCCGTGGCGCCCATCACCGCTGCGGGTAGCACCACGAGATCGGCCGCAACCTGATTGGCCTCGACGCCCGGCTGATTGTGAAATGCAATCACACGGTGGTCGCGAAACTCGAGAGCCGGGTTACGACGTCCAATGGGCTGTTCACCCTCTGTCGTTTTCCGTGCAACGACAAGTACCCGACCATCCTGAACGGTGCTCCGCAGACGCTCGATCACCTGTTTGGGGAACACTGCCTGTACGCCCGCGATGAGACAAAAGCCATGGACCTCTGCCGCGAGTGCTTCCCACGTTCGCGGATCATCCAACGGAAATTCCCGGATGGGCATCCACCGGACAGGAATGTTCACACGCGGACCACGGAGCAGCGTCTGCTTCAATACTTCCTCTTCCGCTCCCGCCAGGACGATCAACTGACGCATACCTGCACGCTGCAAGGTGAA
>DAISKX010000266.1:0-5650 GCA_036820725.1 Nitrospiraceae bacterium | reverse complement strand
ATGTGTGGTACTGGGTCGAACCAGCCCCTGAATCAAGCGTTTCCCCTGCGCGCGAAAAAATGTGCGAATCGCTTCTTTTTCCCTTGTGGGGGCCGTCTGATCCATCTGTTCAAGAGCTCGAGACAGCCTGGCCTCGACGAATTTTAGATAGTCGTCCATGGTGGGATTTGTGGCGGCCAGACCCACGCAGGTCAACAGCACCGCCACAATGAGGCTGAGGCGAGTGGTATTCATTCAGCAACCAGCCGTCGATCGATATGGTGCTTCAACGCACGGGTACACCTACGATCGGATCCGGAGGTTTGACAATTGTCTCGCTCCTGTTTAGCGTACGCGCGTTTTATCATCTCAGCGCCAGGTGGATACACGATCAGGAGGACATCATGTTCGTATGGAGCAAGAGTCTGGTAGTCGTTTTACTGGGTCTTTTCATTATCATCCTGGGAGCGTTCCTCATTCATGGTCCGGCGGAGAATATCAGCGGGCTTAAAATCCATACTACCCGCTGGATCACGCTCAATTATGTGGGGCTCTTGATCTGGCTCTTCGTGTGGATGTTTGATCAAGCACGCGTGCGCGGCAAAAACGTCTGGCTGTGGCTGGTGCCCTTCCTGCTGGCCCCCCTCCCCACACTGATGCTGTTTATCCTTTTTCTTCAGCGCCGGATGAAGTAGGTTTCGGCGACCTTACGCTAATGCTTCAAGGCTGCTCTCCGCGGGAGGGATCTGTTCTTCAACCGGCTTTCGGAGATACCACAACAGCCACAGGCCCGGCAGGGCGGCGACAAATGTGACAAAAAAGAATGGCCCCCACCCGACCGATCCGACGAGCTTCGCCGCCGGCCATCCCAGAAACACTCGGCCCAGCGACTCGACTGACGACAGCAGGGCGAATTGGGTAGCGGTATATCGATGGTCGCACAACGACATGACGAGCGACACGAACGCCGCCGTCCCCATGCCACCGGTGAGATTTTCGAATCCGACGGCAAAGGCCATGGCCGCATAGTTTTTTCCGACCCACGATAGGACCAGGAAAGAAAGATTCGATACCGCCTGCAACAGCCCGAAGACGAACAACGAACGAAACAAGCCCAGACGCGGCATCAAGATCCCCCCGATAAAAGCACCGAGGATAGTCGAGCCCAGTCCGAACGCCCGAATCACTCCCACATCCGTCGAGGAAAAGTCCAGACCGCGCATCAGAAAGGGGGTCGTCAGCGCCCCGGCAAATGCATCGCCGATCTTGTACAGCACGATCAGGCTGAGAAGGGCAAGGGCCATCGGGCGTGAGAAAAATTCGCGCAGCGGGCCCCACACCGCCTCGTTCATGCTGCGCGGAGCCTGCGGGGCGTCGGTTGGGTCGGGGCTGATCACGATCGCGACGATGCCCAGCAGCATGACTCCCGCCAGACAGAGATAGGTGTTCGTCCAGCCGATTCGATCAGCCAGGATGAGGGCGACCGACCCGGACACGATCATGGCCAGTCGATACCCCATCACCCATATGGCGACGCCCAATCCGCGCTCGTCGGGCTTCAAGACATCGGTGCGGTAGGCATCGAAGACAATGTCCTGCGAAGCGGAGACGAAGGCGACGCTCAGCGCAATGGCAGCGAATACATGAGGCATCACGGTCGGCCCAGTCAGGGCCATCGCTGTCAAGGCGAGGGCCAATCCCAGTTGAGTAACGATCATCCATCCCCGCCGTCTCCCTAACCAAGGAGGGACAATGCGGTCCATGATCGGCGCCCACAGGAACTTGACTGTGTATGGAAGTCCGACGTAGGCAAACAAGCCGATGGTTGCAAGTTCGACATTCACCATGGTCAGCCATGCCTGCAGCGTTCCACCCGTCAAGGCGAGGGGCAATCCGGAGGCAAAGCCGAGCGGGAGCATGACCCCCAGACGAGGAGTGAGGAATGAACGACCTATAATTGGGTTCATGGAATCAGGTCGATACCCAGGACGTGTTTATCCTGCAGCATAGCACCGGCAGGCGAATTTATCGCAGCAGATTCTTCAAAGCAGGACGAGGTGAAAGGACGGGCCTGTGTAGATATCAGCAGGGTTGTCCATTGAATAGACAGGGCTTGTATCGGGCTATGTCGAAGTCGATCCCCTCCTGGTACACCTTTTCGTTCCCGTTCACACCGTCCTGCTCAGGGTCGTTGAACATCGTATGGTTCCACCAGTAAAAGAGCGGGTTTTCTTCGGTGTAGTACACGGGATTGCCATAGTTGCTGCGGGTATACTCCTGGACCAGTCTCCCAGTAATGTAATCGACCTTTCCATCACCTTGCAGGGAATACAGCATGATGAACAACCGTGCCTCGTGGTCGTAGAGTTCATCCAAACGTGAGTTCAGATCCGGTTCGGTGGGAAGAACTTCCCGCGACAAAGTTCGGGCGGGCAGGCAGGTCATTAGAATTAAGCATGCGAGGGTCAGAGCGAATCTCATGAAATCACCTCTCCGTCTGCTCATCGCTACTGTATCATCCTGAAAAGGCCTATGCAAACTCTCTTCTCATGGTTGTCTTACATTCACTCCGACAAAACCAGATGAATCAATCGGTGAGAGAGCGCATTGAATGGAATGTAAATTCATTATCTTCGAATAGCATCGACCTTGCTCCCAGTGAAACCCCTCACCTATAATGCGCGGTCATGGCCGAAAAATCTGTCAAGCCTCGGGCTTCACTCCACACACTAGGCTGTCGCCTCAATCAAGTGGAAACATCGGTCCTCGGCAATCTTCTCACCCAGAAAGGTTTCGAGATCGTCCCCTTCGGCGAATCCACAGACCTTTTCGTACTGAACACCTGTTCCGTCACCGAGAATGCCGAAAAGGACTGCCGCTATGCGGTCCGGAAAACACTCCGCCGTTCTCCGGATGCGTTCGTGGCCGTCACGGGCTGCTATGCACAAACCGGAAGCGAGCAATTACGCCGGGTGCCGGGAATCGATATGGTCCTCGGCAACCAGTTCAAAATGGACCTGGCCGCTTATCTCCCGACCGGAGACAAACTGCGCAAACTGCGCCAGCCTGAAGTGCTTCATACAAGGACGATTGACCGCCACGATTTCACCTTACCCGGCACCGCCTATTCCGACTCGACCAGAGCCCTCTTAAAGGTTCAGGACGGCTGCGATTTCATGTGCAGCTTCTGCATCATTCCGTTTGCCCGCGGCCATGAACGCAGCCGCGTTGCGGCGGATATCGTCCATGAGGCAGAATCCCTTGTCGCACAGGGGCACAAAGAAGTGGTCCTCACCGGCGTGAACATCGGCAGATATGATTACGAAGGATCGAACCTTTTGGACGTGATTCGTCGATTGGACTCCATCTCGGGTGTGGAACGCATCCGGCTGTCGTCCATCGAGCCGACCACTATCTCTGAAGACATCTTGGAATACATGGCAACGTCGCACAAGGTCTGTCGCTATCTACATGTGCCATTGCAAAGCGGAGACGATCGGATTCTAGCTGCCATGAACAGAAAGTATACGATTCGGCAGTACGAGAAGCTGATCAAAAAGGCGTTTGCTCTGGTCCCCGATCTCGGATTAGGTACCGATCTCATGGTGGGCTTTCCCGGCGAGGGCGAAGAAGAATTTGAGAATACGCGTCGATTCGTGAATGCGATGCCGTTTTCCTATTTCCACGTCTTCAGCTATTCACCCCGGCCGGGCACTGCCGCAGTACGCACGAAGTATTCTGTTCCTGCCGCCATGGTCAGGCACCGAAGTCGGACCTTGGCCGAACTGTCGCGGAATAAGAGTATGGCTTATCATGAGCGGCATATCGGTCGGACCGTCACCGTTCTTTTTGAAAACGGGCAGCGGGATGGCCTTCGCAGCGGCCTGACCGATACATTCATGAAAGTCGCGGTCGCTTCTGATGAGAATTTGACCGGCACGCTGCGTGAGGTCACCATCATTGGAATAACGGACGGCCTGGCCTACGGACGATTGGTAACTTCTCTAACGCCCGCACACGAGGTGGCAGTCCTATGAGTACGATGACGCGTCCACACCTCATTCATATTGAGACATTCGGCTGTCAGATGAACGAGTATGACACCGAACTGATCCGGTCATTGATGAAGACGGCCGGCTTCGAATTCACCAATGACCGGGAATGTGCCGACATTCTGCTCATGAATACCTGTGCGATCAGAGAAAATGCGCACAACAAGGTGTACGGACATCTTGCCGAACTGAGATCGCTGAAAAAACAGCGACCCCTGGTCGTGGGTGTATTAGGTTGCATGGCGCAGAATCTCAAGGAAGAATTAACCGACAAGGCCCCTGTGGTGGATGTGCTGGTCGGGCCTGATGGATACCGTCAACTCCCCTCGCTCATCAACCGAGCGCTGATTTCCGAACAAGAGGGGTTAACGCGGAAAGGGCTCGCCGTCGATCTTTCGGAGTATGAAACGTACGATGACGTCCTGCCTGAGCGGGAAGACGGTGTAAACGCCTGGATCGCGATCATGAGGGGCTGCGACAACTTTTGTAGTTTTTGCGTCGTCCCCTACACGCGCGGGCGCGAACGCTCCCGCGACCCTCTCGGCGTTGTCCGCGAAGCCGAAGCCGCCGTCGGCCGGGGGTACAAACAGGTCACTCTCCTCGGCCAGAACGTCAACTCCTATCGGTTCGAGAACTGGGACTTCGCCAGACTGATCACCGCAGTGGCGGATGTGCCGGGTCTCGAGCGGGTGCGATTTACGTCTCCGCATCCGAAGGATTTTCCGCCGGCACTGTTGGATGCCATCGCCGGTCATCCGAACATCTGCAAACACATCCATTTGCCGCTGCAGTCGGGCAATGACCGCATTCTTAGTCTGATGAATCGGACGTACACCGCCCGTGAATACCTTGCGCTCGTAGAGGCGATTCGTCGGCGCCACCATGGTATCGCACTTTCCACCGACATTATTTGCGGATTCTGTTCCGAAACTGAGACGGAGTTCATGGACACCTACCGCGCAGTAGAGGACGTCGGATTTCACATGGCTTACGTCTTCACCTATTCCGAACGGAAGAACACGATTGCCGCCCGCAAGTATGCCGATGACGTGCCGGCGCCGGTCAAATCGGAACGTGTGACCCGAGTGGTTGACCTTCAGAAAAGGGTTTCTGCCCGGTTGAACAGTCGAATGGTGGGCAGAACCGTGGATGTCATGGTTGAAGGAGATTCCAAACGATCGACTGATCAGTGGATGGGAAAAGCCGACTCGAGTATTACGGTGGTGTGGAACAAATCGGGAGAGAGACTATACTCCGGTTCCATTGTATCTGTTGCCATACACAGTTCGACGGCCACGACCCTCTTCGGACCCCTTTCATAACTCGTATCTCCTCCCAAAGCCGGAGATTACGTCATATCAACACGCTGCAGGCGCCGCCCGTCAATCAGTGAACAAGTTTGCTCACCCCCGGCCCTTTCATGTCAAATTTCCGACCCTCTCGCATGACACTCCTTTCGATTTGACACCCTGGGCGACTCGCAGATTTCCAGCATCCAGGCCACCGCTGATCCGGCCCTCTACATCGGCACGCGTTGAATAATCTGGGAAACTCAACTACTTACGATCAGGCTAGGTCCGAAGAAGACTGCTTGACGGACCTCCCGGCATATCTCTCCC
>DAISKX010000265.1:0-5694 GCA_036820725.1 Nitrospiraceae bacterium | reverse complement strand
ATAGACCGATCGTCCGGATGAACCAGGTTAAGCCAGTCGGCCGGTGCCGTGCTGAGTAGTTCATCTTCCGCGTATCCAAGCAAGGCCTTGAGGCTCGAGCCACCGTGATAATACAGGTGTTCCACATCCAACTCCCATACGCCGACTTTCCCCGCTGCGGTCGCGCGGGTATACCGCTCCTCGCTCCGGCGCAGCGCCCGTTCGGTACGCATCCGTTCCAGTTCAGTCCCGGCCCGCTCGGCGAAGATGGCTAGAATCGGTCTCACCGATTCAGCCCGCTCCATCGGCCTCGCATCAAGCGCGAACACGATCCCCAAAGGATCCCCGTTACAACCGGTCACTTTCACCCCGATATAGCTGTCCGCCCCGAGCCTGGTGAGATGGGTGTTGTGAGGGAAGAGGCGTTGCACTCCGGTCCGGTAGAAGGCTTCGCCGTTCCGAGATGCGATTTCGCTAGGAGAACCTTCGAGGAGATAATCCAAGCCGTGACCCCACTGGCCGTCCTCCCAGGAGGCCACCACGTTGAGTCTACGGGGTTCGCCAGGCAGCAGTTCGGTGACGAAGGCATATTTCACTTCTAACGCCGTGGCCAATTCGTAGACCAATGCACGGAAGAACTCCACTCCCATGGTTCGGTTGGTCCCTCGCACCAGCGCTTTGAGAATTTCATCGGCTTTGTGACGTTCTGTTATGTCACGGGCGACACCCAGAGCATTGAGCACCTTGCCGTCTTGATAGTTGGGCGCGACGGTAATTTCTTTCACCAAATAGTCGCCGCCGCTCGTGCCAATCCTCACACAAAAGGTAGCGGGAACTTCGCCTCTCATGACGCGTTGATGGATATCCAATGTGAGGGGCAGATCGTCAGGGTGTACCAGCGGCGCAAAAGGTTTGCCGATCCACTCCTCGACCTGCCAACCGGTGGCACGAACGAACGCAGGATTCAAGGACTCGATGGTGCCTGCAGGCGACAGGGTGAAAATGACATCCAGGACATTCTCCACCAGGCCGCGGTAGCGTGCTTCCGATTCGCGCAAAGCCCGTTCGGTACGCCTCCGTTCCACTTCGGCGCCGGCCCTGGCGGCAAAGAGCGTCACCATGGACTGAGTCTCTGCTGGAAGTCTCAATGGCTGGTCGTGGACTACCGTCAGCACGCCGAGAAAACGTCCCGTTGTTCCATAGATGGGAGCCCCGACATATCCCTCGGCGTTCCACTCGACGAGTACCGAGGCATGGGGAAATCGATCCCGCGTTCCCGCTTCCAGGACGAAACGGCGTTGATGAAGGAGATTCTGGCATGGGGTCGTCGAGAGGTCGTATGAAAAATTGTCGATGAAACCGGTTCCTCCCCAGACCGCCAAGGTGTCGATCCGTATCGGATCGTCGTCCGCCAACTCACCCACCACGACATACTTCGCACCCGTGATGGCTGCGAGGATGTAGACCAGGGAATGAAAGAAATCACCGGTATTCATCGGTTCGGTCGCAAAGGTCGATGCGCCTAACAGCGACGCTTGTGTCTTGAACCGATCAGCCGTATCTTCGATGCGTCTGGCCTGGCCGGACACAGTGTCTTCGTATGCGTTCAATAGTTGTTCAAGCGTGGCAACCTTCGTGCGAAGGAAGTCCAATTCACTGGTCGTCTGGTTGGTGTTCATATACGGTCCTCACACGTGGTCGTGGCTTATGGGGCATGGGGGTGGTTCTCGAGTGGATGCCTGCGCGCTACGTCTTTCATTTCATTTTTCGGAAAATATGTCCGCGTGTGGCGCGGCAATATGGTCCATGCTGCCCGAGAGCCGCGGTCTTTTGTCCTGCTTCCAAGGGCAGAGTCGTCGTGCATACTCGCCGGTCCGTTGGGCAAAGGGATTCTAAGGGCCAGTAGTGTGCCGCGTACTCATGAAAATGTCCACAAGAGGAGACGCATTCGCTAAGAGGGCCCCTGTCCTTGGAGGGAAGAAGAATACAATGAGACATCTATGAAGGTGGCAGAGTTACTCGAAAAACCCTGACGTGGACTCTGCTGAACATCTTGGCAGGGCTGCCGGTGATGCAGCAGGGAGGAGAGGGCAACTGAAAATGGGCGAGGTTGTCCTATGCCTGCGCCTCCGGTCACATTGAAGACACGAAGGTGCTTAACAAAGACGCCACCACTGAGGAGATGAAGAAGTCGTCGGCGGCTATGAGATCAAAAACAAACAACTGCCGGGAGAGTAGATTATTTGGTGCCGAAGGCGGGATTTATTAAGCCGCTCAACCCCAAATTGATCTAATTTGGTTGGATGTAAATGCATTAGAGATAAGGGAACTCCGCGCGCAAGCGGCTCCTCATTAAGCTGGTGTGGCCTTGAATGAGCTCAAGGGAGCCGGAGTATACGACCGATTTGGGACTGATGGGCACACCTCCCCGGCCGGGGTAGCGGCCGATGGGACCCAAGTTCGCGCGGCGAACCAAAAGGGCTTGGCGCGTTGAATCAAAGGATAACCTATGGAGTTGCTAACATCAGAAGAACTGCGCGCTTTTCTCAAAATAAGTCGAACGACGCTTTATCGTTGGCGGGGCTACCGCATATCGGAACCGGTAGACTTAAACGTTTCTTGCGCGACGAGGTCTTCAACTGGCTAGCAAAACATCCGTCACTCGTGCTTTGTCCTAGCGCATATCGCTGTCTCGAGTGCGGGGCATCGGGAAGAGTTGTAGACAAGCTCAGGTAGGAGATGTTTTGTGTGGCTGCTTCCATAGTTACCATTTAGAGCGCATAAGCAAATAAAATCCTCACGAGTACATTTCTCAAGGCCGTCAAAAAATCAGTGTCGATCTCATATCCCACCCGTGTCCGACTAAATGATTGTTAAGAAAAATAGCATGAGTCGGCTTAAAAATTTACGGAGGACCAAATTCGGGCTCATGGCTAGGACATACGAAGCTACGATTTACGCGGTGGACTACGGACTTTCTTTTTGACGGGCCGCCGCTAAATCAATCCCGGTCCGATTTGCAAAAGATAAGGCACCAGTGCGAATCGAGCCCACCATGAATAGATTGCCTGAATCAAGTGGGGGTTTTATGAGAGCAGGCGTTGCCATCATCCTGGCGTTGTTGGTCGTCGGCGTTGGGGGCTGGGCCTTGTGGGATCGAATCGCCGTGATGGCCGCTCCGAAGAAAGAGGCGATTGCATCCCGAAGCGAGGCAGCATCCAAGGCCGATGAGTTGTTCTGGACCACGTTCCACAACGGAGAATACGACACGATCCAGAGCGCACTTGAAATACTGACCGCGGCCTATCTGCGGACGCCCAACGATGCGAAAACGGCGGCTCACATTGCCTGGTTGCACAACTGGCGAATCGCTGAACGTGCTCGGATGGACTCCATCCCAGCCACCATTACGGACGACACGGTCCTGGCGCGGAGATATTTCCAGGAAGCGGTGAAACTGGACCCGTCGGATGCTCGATATCTCGGGTTTCTCGCCGGACACACTGTAGCCGAGGGCACATTGCACAAGGACGAACGGCTGACTCGCGAGGGGTATTTCATGATGCTCGACGCAATCAAGGCATGGCCGGAGTTCAATCTGTTCACCGGCGGGTACGTCCTGAGCCGTCTGCCGGCCGATTCACCGCAATTCCGAGAAGGGCTTGAGTGGCAGTGGCGAGCGCTGGACAAGTGCATTGAGGGAACGCTCGACCGCGCAAACCCGGACTACTCTCAGTACATGGGGAAGGAAACGACAGAGGGCAAGAAGCGGGTCTGCTGGAATTCGTGGATCGCGCCGCACAACCTGGAAGGGTTCTTTCTGAATATGGGGGACATGCTCGTCAAATCGGGGGACTGGCAGACGGCGCAGAAGATTTACGCGAACGCCAGGTCCTTAAGAACATATGCGACCTGGAGATACCAATCGGTTCTGGAGGATCGCATCAATCGAGCGCAAGCCAACGTCGCGTTGCTCAATGCGGAGGATGGCACACCGAAGGTACGGATGATGATCAACTCGGAATTCTCCTGCATGGCCTGCCATCAGCAGTGAGGCGTGAGAGGCTGAGGACTGATCCGCTTCGTGTGGAAGAACGTCACGGCCACGACGTGTCAATGGCAAGCAGCCGTTCCCGCTGCCGACGGCTGGCTGTATTTCGGCTCGAATCGGATCGGCGGGCACGGGAAGAATGACATCCGGCGGCGCGCGAGAGCACACCCGGGCGGTGGGTCGTCGAGAATCTTGGAGCGGCGATCAACACTCCTGACGATGAGTACGAACCGTTGCCGTCGCCGGATGGCAAACGCTTGATCGTGGAGGCAAGTGGAAGACCCAGAACTCATGCGTGCGTCGTATTGCCGGGGTTTGATTCTTTTAGGAAATTCGAGGCTCTTCGTCGGTACTTTTTACAGGTTTTGCGGACAGGGTGTTACCGCATTACATCACCGCGAAGAGAACAGGCACGATTCCTAAAACAGGGAGACAACTTCGATGAAAGGAATTAAAAGAGAATTCAAATGTGAAGGAGCTAATGGCGATCACATCACCATAGGATATCAGTGGCATGAAAAAAGCTTGCTTCACCTACGAACGCGAGGCTCAGCCTTGAGGACGTGCGACTTGGAAAGGAAGATGAAGGGTGAAGGCAGGTCTCACCAGGAGGGCCGAGACCTCTTGCTGCCCTGGGTAGGCACGACCAGAGCAGGCACCTTCACCCAAAAACCACCAGTGAGGCCAGTCTGCAAAACCATTTGCCGACTGTCATCCATGACCACGCATCTGTCGAGTGTATGAGTCCGCTCGATTAGTCACCATCGCATCCATCCATCGGGCATTACGGCTTTGGCTGTTGAGGGTCGGATACTGCGTTGGCTATTGCTTCGATGACGCAGCGGTTCAATTGCTGCTGGTTGTTCACCATTACGAACTCAAGCCCACACAACGAGCCACAGGACCATCGAATGGCGGCCGCTTCAATAACAAGGAGACCGAACTGGTTGGGAAGTCGCAAATGCACCTCGATGTGGTGGCTCGGATCAAGAGGTTTCCGGCACTCGATCGTGCAGCCCTTGACTGACAGCGTAGTCATAAGGCCCACCCGCGTCGCGGCGTTTGAACAGAGAATGACTGGATAGTGTACCGACACGCGGTAATGGAGGCGAGAATAATGGACAAATGACCGACCCGCCGGCATAGGCAGAACACTACCTGTGCCACCGCGCATACCGCTATGCTCTCTTCGGTTTAATGCTTTATACCGATGGGGGGCTTGTTGAGGAGAAGGGAACGTGCTGCCTGCGCGTACCAGAGTTTCAGACCTGCGATGCCTGTGGCAGTGAAGAGACGCTATTGGGTTATTTGATCACACACTTCCCAACTTGGTGTCAGCCCTTACGACAGAAATCGCAAATCGTTTCGACTTCGCTCCGCAGTTTGATTCAGTCCGAGTTTGGCCGATTTACATTATCCTCCCAGCTGCGCAGCGGACGCCCGCAATTGGTGATCTTCTTGTGTAGTTCGATTCTCCGTTCTTCAAGTTTTCGGATGCGGTTCTCGTAGGCTGCAATCACCGACGGCAACTGTGCATCCGCAATCCGAACGAGGAATTGATCGACGCTGCGTTGTGTCTTTTCCAGTTCCGCCTTGAGCGTGTTTGCTGTCGCCGCGGCGCTCGAAACGCGATGGTCCATAAGTCCTCGAACATCGCGCAGGCC
>DAISKX010000264.1:0-5707 GCA_036820725.1 Nitrospiraceae bacterium | reverse complement strand
ATGTCGCCTCCGCTCAGTGCTCAGTCACAATTCTGAATGCTGAATTTTGAATACTGAATTTTCAGACTTACAATTCAGAATTCAGCACTCAGCATTCATAATTCCTATGCGTGTTCATGCTGGGTCCAGCCGGCCACTTTAAAATTAATGGTGCAAACAAAGTTGTCGCCTTCGTAAAAATTGACCTTGATCTTTTTCTTCCCATACGTTTCCGCCAAAAACTCTTCGGGCCTGTCCACCAACGCCTGATACGTGCCGGGCGCATACTCTCCGAGCTCGATAAAGGTGACAATCATGCCGGACTTTACTTCCTGAAGAATCTTGGCCGAACAGTTCGGAAAGATTTCCCAGAACTTGTTGTCGATTTCCTGTTTATTCGGTTCAGGCCGTTCTTCTCCCGGCTTGGTATCGCGGTTGGCGAATTTCGCTTGCCTGCGCACGTACGGATATTGATGACCCGTAAATAACTTATACAACCAGGGTGGCACCGCCTGTCGCTCGCGTTGATCGCTCATACTCTTTCCAAATTCTGACTGTTGAATTCTGAATGTTAAATTACTGTTCGAAGCCAATAGCACGATCGTTATTCCGAGGTCGAACATTCATAATTCAACATCCAACATTCAGAACTCGCGCCTGAAAGGCGCGTTAGGCTGTCAGCCGATGGTAGATCCGCGGGAGCTTCTCGGGCAACCCCTCAATGCAATCAATGACCATGTACCGGACATCTCCGTACATTCGGCGAACATATTGATCGGCATCGCGATCGATCGTGATGCAGAACGGCTCGACTCCCTTCATCCGCGCTTCCCGCAGAGCCATTTTGGTATCTTCCAAGGAATAATCGTCTTTATATCCGTCATCCAGCGGCCGGCCATCGCTGATCAGGACCAACAGCCGGGTCTTCACCTGCCGGGCCAGGAGTTTTTGCGTGGCGTGGCGGATCGCGGCACCATCGCGATTCTGGTGCAATGGCGCCACTCCCCCCAGTTTGTGAGCAGCCTTCCCGCCGATCGGATCGTCGAAATCTTTGACGACGATGAAATCCACGCGGTTCCGGCCTTGCCCCGAATATGCGTACATCGCAAACTGATCTCCGATCGCTTCAAGGGCCTCGCACAACAAGACCAACCCTTCCTTTTCGATGTCGATGACCCGACGGCCGTTCGCCACCTGGCGGCTGGTAGACCCGCTGACGTCGACCAGACAGGCTGTCGCCACTTCCCGCTCATGTTTTTCACCTTTGATGTAAATCCGGTCCGATGGCTCCGCACCGGCCCGCATGTCGGCAACCCGCCGCACGGCCGCATCAATATCGATGTCGTCGCCCTCGAGTTGCCCGGCCGCTCTTCTGTAACCCGTGGGGAAGATACTCTCGAAATATCGGCGAAGTAATGTCACGGCTCCGCTGTGAGCAGCAAGGGTCCGTTCGACAAAGTCGGATGGGCGTTCTTCCGCCTCACGTTCGAGCACTCGGGTCCAGTTGTGTCGATAGTCCTGAATCACCCAATCCCACTCAGGATACCGGGTAACGTGCGCTTCAGGCCGGACGAAGTCTTGTACAGGCCTTTCCCCTTCGAGTGTCAGCACTTCATCGACAAGCGACGGGACCTGTCTACCCGGGGCGAGTTCCTCATTGGAGGTTTCTTGCGAACGGGAGGTCGCCGCATCCGACGCTCCCCGTGCAGAAGATCCGGACAGCCCGCCTTCCAGGCTTTGATCGGTTCCACTCGATGACGAGGACTCGGACCGATCCTTCACCAGATTCGGATCCATCGCCCCTCGGTAGTCCCAATTCGTCAAAGGTTGATACTCCTCGCTCCTGTCTTCAGATGCACGGGGGCCCATTCCCGTTTCCATATCCGGAGAATCACGATTCTCACCCGCCACAGTGTCTTGTCGAGCGGCCAGCAGTTCCTCCAAACGCAGGTAGGCGTGGTGGGCCACCCGTATGGCACCTTCGGCTGTCGCGCCGACGGTCATGACGGTCCTGCAAAGAGTCCACAATTCCGACACCACATCCGCCACCCCCTCCGGAATCGCCACCGTACCTGGCTCATCCGTAGACAGAAGAAGGAGAAGATCGATGACCATCTCCCGAATCGTCAGCCCATGTGACAACGTCCTCGTCTGGACCGCTTCTCTCGCCAGGGCGGTGAGATCACGTGACAGACCCGGATATTCCTGCCGAAGCAAGAACTCGACTCGCGCATCCTCCAGCAGCGTCCACAGGTCTCCGATGAGCTTGGGTTGGGGATAGAGCGCAAATAGGTCAGCCAGTGATGCAGGCGTCGTGAGGTTCGGCTTCGCAAAGCGCAACCGGAGGTCGGAGGCAACGTCTTCCAACAGGGACATCGGGACATTGTAGGTACCGAATTCCAAATGGCCGGCCTCATGCGCTGTCATCGCCATGTAGAGATGAACGTTCTCGTCGAATGATCCATACCGCCGCAGGAGAGATGGAAGGTTGATCGTGCGCCCATCGACGCTGACGGTCGCCCGGCTCCGCTGCCCTTCGATCTCAGGGAGGGCTTGAATACTGACGCCGGTTCCGGAAAGGGCTTGCGCAAACAAGGTCAACGATCGCGCGACTCGCCGGAGAGGCACGCCACTCAATGCCTGCTCGACCGCCGCAATGGCGCGGTGGGTTTCCACAGCGAAATAGGCACGCCCTGCCTCGAGGCTGTACCCGAGCACATCCATACCAGCCTTGAACCATTCTTCAAACTTCGCCCGCGTCTGACCGTGAGACCCGAGGAGCGACAGCATTTCCGGGCTCCGCTTGAGATACGCCAAAGCTGACTGCGCATCCCGTTCCGCAACGAGCAGCCCGTATTGCAAGATCACCAGACGCCACTCGTCGGACGGCATGCGTTGCAGGAGCGGCGCGGCTTCGGCAAGACATGTCGTGCCAATTTCCAATGCGGTGTCGGCAAGGCAGGAACTCAGGGTAAGAGTCAGAGCCCGGGCGGCCACTGGATAGATTTCACCCAGCATCGCAGGACTCGTGCGAAAGAATTCCACTGTCCCGAGATAATCGGTGTTCCCCAAACTGTTCCGTGTGACGAGCTTCAGACCCAACTCGATCCAGGGACGAATCTCATGAGCTGCAAGCACGCGAGCGATGGCGGCCGTCTGGCGAATAAACTCCACGCCGACAACGTGGTTCGTCCGGGCGAGTTCGGCGCCTATGACCACCCACTGCTCCAATTCTTCCGCAGGAATGACCGAGAGACCTTCCGGGGCAACACGGAGAAGTTCGAGCGCAACCGTATGATCCTCTTCCGAGAGCTCGAGTCCCAGCCGCAAGACGGTGTCTCTCGCGCTTGGCGGCTCGATGAGACTGAGCAGCAGCGCACTTTCTTTGAAATATCTCAGGGCGGCGGCACCGGAAGCCTGCGCAATGGCAAGCCCGAGATCCAGCCAGGGCACGGCGTGGCCCAGAAGACCACGGCGTTCCAGCTCAGGAAACGTCTCGCTGGCCAGCTTGGCGGCTTTACCGGACGCATCATCCAATTCTTTGAGAAGAACCAGGATGGCCTGCAGCGCATCAGACCGCTCCGTGGATCGAGTCAGAGCCTCCATGACTCGAACGACCAGCGTTGCCTCGAGATGCTCGGATAAGCGGATCTGAAGCTGATCTCTTACTTCTGACGGCATGGATGTTGTCATGTCCACGACTGAAAGTTGTTGATTGTAAAGGAGGCATTTTCGCTTGTAAACTAGTGGGTATGTGCGCAATGCGCACAAATTCTGAGTTGAGAGTTCTGAGTTTTTAAGAGCTTCATGCAAACTCATAAACTCAGATTCCATAACTCAAAACTTCTTAAGGAGTGAATAATGGACGATCCGCGCAAGGAAAGCCTCGAAAAGATGTGGAAATATGCGCGGGGCTTTGCTGAAAAAAGCGGGACAACATTCCATCCCACCCCCGCCGTAACGGAAGCCGTGGTCAAGGGACTGGCAGTGAATGTCGACGAGTTGGGCAAGCCGCTCTGTCCGTGCAACTTCTACCAGGACAAGAAGGCGGAGGCCAAGCTACGGCGCTGGATCTGCGCCTGCGACGAGATGCAAATATATAAATATTGCCATTGTCTGCTGTTCGTCCGGGACGACGGCATGCCGATCACGGAATACCTACCTGAGGATCACGAAGGTCGTCAGTGCTATGGACTGGTGAAGGACCCCACACCGGATAAGGGCCGTGCGCTCCGCCATAAGGCTCTGGCTCAGACGGAACGATCCGGATCTCCAGACGGTACGTCGACTGATCCGCAGTCGAAATCTTGATTTGCCGGTCCTGTATTTCCCGGTCTTCATGCTTTCCTGTCGCTCTACGTTTCAGTCCGGTGCTGCTCTTCATCCTCACCCTGGGGGGATGCCTGCAAACTATGCAGCCGCTGAACCCCTCCGAGCTTCCTCTCTCTACCCAATCCGCTCAACGCCTCAGTGCTCACGTTCAATTTCTTGCGAGTCCGGACTTGGCCGGCCGTGAACCGGGAACCGTCGGCAATCAAAAAGCAGCCGACTATATCGAAGCCGCCTTCCGCGAAGCCCGCCTCCATGCCTTCCCCTCGATGTCCGGCTTTCGGCAGATCATCTCTACTCGTCTTGGTGACAATGTCCTCGGGTTCATACCGGCGGTCGGAGACTCTGGCCGGTGGATCTTGATCGGTGCGCACTATGATCATCTTGGTGGACAATATCTGGGCGCAGACGACAATGCCTCCTCGGTCGCCATCGTCATCGAACTGGCAAGAAATCTCCGTTCGCTGTCGAACTATTCCGTGGTCTTTGTCGCGTTCAATACCGAGGAGCATCCTTATTTCGGAACGCCGTTGATGGGGTCGGAATACTTCCTCCGGAACCTGCCGCCGGAAATAAGCTCCCAGGACAGATTTCAAGCCGTCGTCATCATGGACCTGATGGGGGGCGTCCAGTGGGCGCCGATCGGCGATGTGATATTCGCAGCCGGCGCGGAGAAAAGCCCCGGCTTGTATCAACGGCTCAAGGAAGCCGTTGCTCGTCAACCGTCATTCGTCAACCGTGAAGATCGACGCGTGACGCCTCACGCTTCGCGCCTCACGGTTCTCCCGGTGGGCATGCATCTCGTGGAGGAAATTCCCGATCACGGACACGAGGCATTCAGTGACTATGATACGTTCAGAAATCAAAACATACCCTTCTTGTTCCTCTCATCCGCACGCACTCCCCGCTACCATACCCCCTATGATCGGTTCGATACCCTTCACTACGAACGGATGGCCGCCACGGTGAAGTGGCTCGATTCTCTCCTTCATGCGATGGACACTGATGTGCAACCGTATGATTTTGATGGCGAGCGCATCGAGTTCGGCGACGAAGTCGCTGCCTTCCGCACCATCATCCGTCATGCGATTGATGAACGAACCTTGATTCCAGGCACCTCACGGTGGAGCTTGCACAAACTTAAGGAAGACGCGGAGTGGTTGGAAGCGATCGTCGGTACATCGCCGACCAGGAAGGATCGCGAACGGTTGGAAAGGGTCTCAATTCGTTTTCAGTGCTTGTTGGCGGATTACTCAGCCTGTTTTCTTTTTTAACAGGACGTTGAGCAGACCCAATTTTTACGACGCTGCACCTCGCGAGACGCGCCCCGTCAATCTCCCATAGAATGACTCCTTTCCCCCCGTCTCTGACAGGCGATGATTGGTATTCCTCAATGACG
>DAISKX010000263.1:0-5710 GCA_036820725.1 Nitrospiraceae bacterium | reverse complement strand
TCCGTAGTTCGAGAGCCGGATCATAGACCGGCTCGGTTTCCTCCTGGGGCGACAGAATATCGACAGGAAGCAACACCGTATTTTTCAAGACGTCGAATGCCAGCTGCGCCACGCCGGTGAGCCCAGTGGCGAACGATTTCATCGGGAGATACGTCACGGTCGGATCTTCGAGTGGTCCCTTGACCTGAAAGAGCGCAGTGGCCAGGCCCTTGCGATCGCCGGCCACCAGGCGACCGAACAGCGGAATGGATTTAAGGAATTGGGAGTAGGAACCGAAGGGGCTGACGGCCCACGCCATATCCAGCTGATCGGTCGGCATATCGTAATTTCCGGCCGCCGTGACCTTCACGACGGGGCTATCGATAATAAGGTTCTGCGTCTGCATGAGTCCGTTCTGAATCGTCAGCGTCGCGGTCGTCCGATTGTATTGCAACCCCTCTTTATCGAAATCAACCTTGCCTTGCAAGACGGCAGGCAGATTGAGAATCGACAAAATTTTCCAGATCGCCCTGGTTTCGATCTTGAGAATGCTGCCTTCCTGGGCGATCAATTCGATTTTGCCGTTGAGCGTCGGGAGGACGCCGTGGGGATTCCGTCCGTGCCCTCTCAACACGCCTGTCAGTTTCACCTCTCCGGTCACCGCCTTATCCCGCGCGCCGAGCAGCGGAAAGAGGGATTCAAACGGAATACCCGTCATGCGAAGTGACCCTTCCGTTTCGGCTGGTGCCTGCCTCGGAAGGTGCACGACGAGGCGTCCGGCGATTTGACCTGTCCCGGACTGGCCGGCCACGCGGTCCAGGTCGAGTACCCCATCCTGAATGACGAGGCGTCCGGAGAGTCCCCCAAACCGCAGATGTTTGTAGTAGCCTTTTTCGATGGAGGCCGTCGCGCTGACCTGGCTGGTCGCGGCCAGGAATTCCAGGAACTCGCGGATCGCAGAGCGTTCGCCTTTCGGAATCAACAGATCGATGTCCATCTGAGAGGATTCGATTTTGGCCGCGATCAGGGGTTTCGTCGTCCAGTTCCTGACGCTTCCCGACAGCGTCAGGTCGCTGTCTTTGATCCGAAAGGACAACTGTTTGATGTCCGCATTGTTCCGGGAGAACTTGAGCCGGACGTATAAGTCTTCAATCTGACTATCCAATCCTTTCGTCGACATGAGTCCGTTGGTCAAGGCGACCCATCCGCTCGTGCGCCAGTTCTTCCAGTCGGCATCGTTGCCCTTGATATCCATGGAGACTTCAAAGTTGCCGGCTTCGATGCCTCCTTTATTGATCCATTCCGGCAAACTCGACAAGGAGACGGTGCCCGTTGCTACCTCCGCATCGATGGAGAAGCGATTGCCGAGGACGATCCTTCCTTTGAGCGGTACCCGCAACGGAGGAATGACCAGTTCCATGCGCATGATGGTCAAGCCGATCCCACGCACCACGTCGGCTTCGAGCTCTATCGATGCCGGCGCCCCAGGCGCCTTTTCGCCCACATTCGGCAACGTGAATTTCGCATCGTTCAAGGTGATATCGCCCCTGAGGTGGGGCGTGGCTGTCGGTCCGGAGAGAATGAGCCTGGTGCTCAAGAGTCCGGACAGAAGGTCATCCGGGAAGCTGCTCGGTGACACGAGTTGACGGAGATGGGCCGCGCTCCCGCGGGTGCGCACGACAAAGTCCTGGAACAGACTGTTCGTTCCGCCGCCGATTTGTCCGTTGATTTGGAGTTGGGTATCGCCGAGGTGGGCCGAAACCTGTTCAAATTGCGCGCCGCCGGTCTGGGAGAAAATAATGCGCCCTTGAATCTCAGTCAATCGTTGCGGAAGAGCCGGATTCGAGAGGGCGACTTGTTGTGCCACGACCTCACCTCCGGCAAACGTCACCCCGTCCGGCTTGTCGAGCGGCCCTACGAGACGGAACGTCGGGCGAGCCTGGCCTTCAATCTCGCGAGACTGGCTCAAGGTGGAGGCGAGCCGTTCGGAACGAATGCTCTTCGAGAGAAAACGCACGAGTTCCGAGGCCGCCATGTTTCCGCTGATCTCCAACTCAAGCCAGGGGCCGGATTCAAGAAACGACACGACGGCCTTTCCTTCCTGGATCTGAATCGCACCATATTCCCCGATGATTTTGGTGACGCGAATACGTCCGGCTTCCACGGAGACGTTGGCGGAGATGTCCTGAGTCGGCACGCGATCGTTACCAAGCAGCGCCTTGCCTTTGCGGACTCGAAAGTCCCCCGTCATCGACAGTTGCGGAGTGGCCGCGGTCGAGCCGGTCAATGTGGCGGACACGATTTCCACGATGCCGCCGAGTTGACGCTCGGCCACCAAGGCCGGCAGTTGCGGGTGGATCCATTCAGCCGGGACACGCGTGAACAGATCGCGGAGATCGATCGAGGGAGACGAAAAGGTGACCGAGAACGTCGGCTGTGCCGTCAGCAAGCCGGCGAGATTGGCCTTTCCCGTCGCGATGAGTTGATCCACATTGGCGGCAATATCGGAGAGGACGACGTCGTATCCGGCGACTCCCGGTGCGATGCGGATCTGACTCTTGAGATTCGCCGTTCCCTGTAATCGCTCCGGAACAGGCCGGGGCCCAAAAAAGTCGGCAAATTCACGGAGGCGCAGGTTGGCGGCTTCCATCTCGCCTTCAAATTGAAGCGCGGGCCTGGCCGTGTAGGGTTCTTCGGCTGCCAGGCTTGACGACGACTGGCTCAACATGACCGTGCCGGTCAGCGACATCGCAGAAGGGGTCGGTTCCTTGGAGAGTTGAGCCGATACATGCAGGTCTCCTTGAGCTTTGCCGGGATAGACCTTGAGGGCGGCTTCTACCGCTTCCAACCGTGTGGTTCTCACTCCATCGGGCCGGGCTTCGTCCGTGACCGTGATATGGCCGTTCTGTATCGTAGCTTCACGGATCTGAAGGAGGCGGCTGAACATTTGGAACCCCGATTCGTCCCGAGTCGAGGTCTGAATCCCGGCCAAAATATTCCATTGCCCGTTTTTAAAGCGGTGCAGGGTCACGGTCGGTTCTTCGAGGAAAATGCGTTTGGCGACGACCTGCTTCCGCAGCAACGGAAGAAGTCTCAGCACGATATCGATGTTTTTCGCGGTAAAGACGACATGAGTCGGATCGTCATGGCCATAGACCGCTACGTGACTCAACTGGAGGCGGATACTGGGCAGCACGACCAATTTGACGCGGTCGACCTCGATCTTTCGACGAAGGCTGGCTTCGAGTTGCTGCAGGAAGAACGTTTTCAGGAAGTCGACGCCGGTCAGCTCTCGCGAAAAAAATAGAAACAGCGCGCCGAGAAGCAGAACACTGAAGACGATCAGAAGACCGATGCGGAAACGAGTCACTCCTCCTCCATGCGCGGTGATCGCGACGCGATCATCGATCTTACCGGATGCGTAGTCAGGAAATCCAGAAACGCGCCCAACGGATGTGGAAATCCGGTAGAGGGGACGAGGGCAAGTCTCTATAATGCGGGACCCCGTCCTTGATCGGAAATATGAGGAGTGTCAATGAACGTGCGTTCGACATCCCGTCGTCGCGGCATCGCCGTCGTCCTGGGATCTCTCTTCTTGATCAGCGTGGTGACATATGTCGATCGCGTCAACATCTCGGTGACCGCCCGGCAGATGATGCCGGCATTCGGATTGACCGATCAGCAAATGGGACACGTCTTCTCCGCCTTCGTACTGGGGTATGCCCTCTGCCAGATTCCCGGCGGATGGATCGGCGACCGATGGGGTGCGCGCATGGTCCTGACGGGGGCACTGATCTGGTGGTCGCTCTTTACAGGACTCACGGCGGTCGCCGCTGTCCTGCCGCTGGTGGAAATCACAGGCGTCATGGGGTCTCTACTCGTGATCCGCTTCCTGCTCGGCGTCGGAGAGGCGGTGGCCTTGCCCAATTTCAATCGCGCGGTAGCGGATTGGGTTCCTCATGATCGGCGCGGGTTGGGAATCGGCATCGCGATCGGAGGGATTGGCGTGGGTGCTGCGTTGACCCCTCCCCTCGCCGCCTGGATCATGGTGAACTGGGGATGGCAGGTCGTCTTCTATCTGTGCTCCGCGCTGGGGTTGCTGGTCGCGGCAATTTGGATGTACTCAGCGCGAAATGCTCGGTCCGGTGGGCGGCTTCTTTCCCGCGACAATGATCAACCAGGATCCCTGGCCGGATGTGGCCCGGCTGGGCGGGTCCCTTGGAGAAGGCTAGCAGGCAGTTCTACGCTCCGATGGCTGGTCCTCAGTTATTCCTGTCTGGGTTACGTGGCCTATGTCTATATGTCATGGTTTTACCTATATCTGGTCAACGTCCGTGGATTTGATGTCCTACGAGGCGGATGGTTTGCGTCGGCGCCGTTTCTGGCCATACTTGTTTTCTGTCCGTTGGGCGGATGGGTCACAGACCGGTTAGTCTTACAACATGGAGTGAAGCATGGACGAGCGGTGGTGGGCATGACAGGAATGTTTCTCGCTGCAACCACAATCGCGATCGGCAGTGTCGTTACATCTCCCCTGTTGGCAATCGCCGCGCTTTCCCTCGGAGCCGGATGGCTCTACTTCACCGTTGGGGCATACTGGGCCTCCACGACGGATCTTTCGACGGTCCGGGCCGGGACGCTTTCAGGTGTCATGAACACGGGAGCGAACATCGGCGGCGCCATCTCCCCGAGTCTCACGCCATGGCTCGCCGCGGAATGGGGTTGGTCGGTGGCACTTTGTACAGCCGCAGCGATCGCGGCACTGGGCGGATTGATGTGGCTGAGAATTGATCCGGCCCGTAAACTGGAGGATTGATAAAAACCTGCGGTATTGAATCATTGCCCATTGATTCATTGAAAACACACTCGCGCCGGCTTCTTGTCAATGTTTCAATCGTCCAATACCTCAATAATCCAATGGTTCACTTCTTCACGCACCTCTTGCCGCCGGAATCCTGTCCCTGTTAGATTTGGAGCCATGACGATTGCATTTCAAAAAAAGGATCCCCGGGCGACGATCCTCACAAAGTTCGGAGAGATTACAATTCGCTTCTACCCCGATGCTGCCCCTCGACATGTGGAAAATTTCATCAATCTGGCCAAAATGGGGTTCTACGACGGGACGACGTTTCATCGCGTCGTGCCGGGCTTTGTCATTCAGGGCGGCGATCCACTGAGCAAGACCTCGGATCGAAGCACCCATGGAACCGGAGGGCCGGGATTCTTCTTGAGTCCGGAGCCCAGCGATCGCCCGCACAAGCGCGGCGCCATCTCGACGGCAAAAATGCCCCGAGAAAGTAACAGCACGCGGGATTTCAACGACAACGGGTCTCAATTTTTTATTTGTCTTGCGGACAATGGCGGCCTCGACCGGCGCTACACTGTCTTCGGAGAGATTTTTCGAGGGATTGAAGTGATCGACAAGATTGCGGCGGTTCAACGGGATGAGCAGGACAACCCGCTTGAGCCGATCGAGATGAAGATTACGGTGAAGGAATAACTCAAGAGCAGATGGCCTATGGCTGATGGCGTATAGTCAGAGGAAGAATCCCGGCGAATCCATTCCGTGCCATCCTTTGGGCTTTGGAGCCACTCAGTAGCTCAGTAGCCATCTCCTCGATGGGGGACACTTCACCTAGGCCATCCTTCGTGGTCTGTGTGCTGCCAGTGGTCCTGAAGGTTTCTTCTCCACCGTTCCTTCCTCGCCGCCCGGTAGGCGTCATTCAACATC
>DAISKX010000262.1:0-5748 GCA_036820725.1 Nitrospiraceae bacterium | reverse complement strand
GGCCGCTGTTCTTCAAGTCTGAAGTCCGTGCATCGGTTCGCTGAACATCAGGAGCCGCGATGACGACGTCCTTTTGTTCCGTAGGAGCCCCGATGATGGCGTCCTTTTGTTCCGCAAGAGCCGCGGTGCTGCCTAACAGGATCAGGCCTGCGGCTGTTGAAACGAGCATATGATAAATTGAACCGGGCATAAGATCTCCTTCGTGTTGTGGCGTGTATCGTGTATATGGGTTGACGGAAAGTCGGATGACCGTCGCATTCACTCACCCGGATACCATGGGAGTTGTGAGCAAGGGGTTTCTATCGTACCTCACTCTCAGCATGCCATGATTCTTGCTTGCCATACTGAGCAATTTTGACCATGGGCATCGATGACGCGGGGAAGGACAGCACGATTCGCGCCATCACTGAACGCGTGAGCCCTCGCGCGTTCTAGACGTTCAACCGGCTGTCAAGGAGTTGAGCGCCTGAGGCTCAGCATATAGCTTGTGAGGTCGTTCAGTTCCGGCTCGGTCAGAGGGAACTTCGGCATGATCGTGCCCGGTGAAACCGACTGTGGATCGCGCAAGTGTTTGACGTGCCATTCGCGATCAGGACGCACGTCGCCTATGAAAGATAGGTCCGGAGCCAGGGCTCCGCCCTCCCCATGAATGCGATGGCATCCTGCACAGCCGAATTGCGTATAGAGCCCCTGGCCGTGAGCAACGCTTGGATCGGCTCGCTTGACCGCATACAGATTTTTTAAAGATACGCCCAGCAATGAGAACACAATCAGCAGGAACACAACACCGAGCGTCATGCCAATCGGACGCGATGCCGGGGCCCGCACTGTTTTCTTCCAATCGAGTAATGGCCAGAACAGGACGATGAGCACGAAGACGATCGGCAAGACCCACGTGACCAGGGGCTCAAAGGGTCCGTGGATGTGTTTGAGTAACTCATAGTAAAAGAGAAAGTACCATTCCGGAACCGGCACGAAACTGGTGTCGGACGGATTCGCCTTATCTGCTAGCGGGAACGGCACCCACGTCGCCAACGCCGCCAACGCAAGGAAGACACCGAACATCACCACGGCGTCCATATAGACCTGCCGGGGATAGAAAGTTTCACGGCGTGCGGCCGCTTTCCGTTCATCCCAAGGGCCGGCCGGTCCCACTCGCCGGAGGATGATCATGTGGAGTGCAATTCCCGTGATAATCACTGCCGGAAGAAACAAGACATGTACTGCAAAAAACCGCGAGAGGGTGAGCGCCCCCAGCGTCTCGCCTCCGCGCAACACTTTAATAAGTACATCACCCACTACGGGCACCGTGCCGACCATATTGATCCCGACCTGTGTGGCCCAGTAGGCCGTCTGGTCCCAAGGCAAGAGATAGCCGGTAAACGCAAACGCCATGACGATCAGCAGCAAAACCACGCCCACCATCCACATCAGCTCGCGCGGCGGCTTGTAGGCTCCATACAAAAAGACTTGCAGCATGTGCAGGCCGACGGCAATGATCATCCCCGACGCGCCCCAATGGTGCAGGCCGCGAACGAACCAGCCGAACGTCACCTGGTTTTCGATGAATTGCACGCTGTCATAGGCGTGGTCGGGGGTCGGCGCGTAATAGAGGGCCAGAAACATCCCGGTGAGGGTTTGGAGCCCGAAGAGAAAGACCGTGGCCGACCCGAACACATAGATCCAGCTGGCGCCGCCGGGAATCGGTTCGTCTAGCAGCGTTTTCTGCATCGACTTCACATTCAAACGGCTGTCAAACCACTCGTACATGCGGGACGCCATCATGATCCTCCTGGGAAACCATGGTTCTCACCCACTCGACTAAGATAATCTTCGTAGGAACATCACCGAGGGAAACCATGCCCTCAATGCGAGGTTTTCGCCCGCACCGCTGCCACATCGGCCGTCGAGACGGCATCTCCTTCATTTCCCCATGAGTGACGAACGTAGTTCAGAATATCGGCGATCTGATCGTCCTTGAGATGCCCCATGGGGGGCATCACGCCGTTATAGCGCTGCCCATTCACTTCAATGGGTCCGGTCAGACCATTCAAGACCGCTTCGATCGCGCGTGACTTGTCCGTCATCAAGTAATCCGCCTTCGCCAACGGTGGAAACGTGCCTTGCATTCCCTGTCCTTCGGCCTGATGACACCCCATACAGTACGTTTTGTACAGCGTTCCCCCTGCAGTCAGGCGTGCAGATGGATCATCATTAGCGGGAGGCGCTGTCGCGGACATCGAGGTCGCAGTGTGGGCGGCGGTCGGCTTCGTCGCGGCGTATTCCGATTCTGCCTGCTTATCCGAGTACACCGCTTTGTTCTCCGGCCCTTCGACCTTTAATTCTCCGAGCGCGCCTTTGTTGAACGCGCGCAAAATGGAGTGATCCACCAGCTTATAGGAACCGGGGACCTCGACCTTAAACTCCACGATGGCCGCGCCGCCGGCCGGAACCAGCGTCGTCTGGACCTGTTCCTGGTGGTGGGTCCCGGCTTCGGGGTACACGCGATCGAAGATCTCCCCGATAACATGGAAACTCGACACGAGATTCGGCCCGCCGTTCCCCACGAACAGGCGGATACGTTCCCCCACCTTAGCCTTGAGCGCATGGTCGCCCAACAACGCCCCTTCGGCGCCGTTAAACACGACATAGGTCGGATGCTCCTCAATGGCCTTGACCATGTCGAAGGGCTGATGCCCCTGCTCGCGGTACTTCCCGACCGTATAGAAGTCGCTTTGCACCACATAGTATTCCCGGTCTACCGGAGCCAAGCCGCCTGCCGGCTCGACGAGAATCAGGCCATACATTCCATTGGCCACATGCTCGCCTACCGGGGCTGTCGCGCAGTGGTAGACATAGAGCCCGGGGTTGAGAGCCTGAAAGGTGAACTGCGTTTGACGGCCGGGCGCCGTATTGCTGCTGGCCGCGCCGCCGCCGGGACCAGTCACGGCGTGGAGGTCGATATTGTGAGGAAATCTGCTGTCAGGATGATTCATGAGATGAAACTCCACCGTGTCGCCCTGCCGCACGCGGATAAACTTTCCCGGTACCTTGCCCCCAAAGGTCCAGAACGTGTACTCGACTCCCTCCGAGATGGGCAGATTAACCTCCGTGACCTCCAATTCCACGATGAGCTTCGCAGGCTTGGTGCGTTTGGTCGGGGGCGGGACGAGCGGCGCATCGGTCAGGACGGCTTTCTGAGATGATACGGGAGCATTGCTGGACTTGCCCGTGGTAGTTCCGCTCTTCTGGTCGACTTTCGTGGATGGCGTCGCCGAAAGAGCAGATCGATCACCAATCCCTACGACGAAGGCGATGACCATGATTGCCGTGAACTTCCGGAACCTTGACTGAGAAACGTGGCCGTCCATATGGTTCTCCCCTCTCGGTTGTCTTGTTTCTCTTAGCGACCCTTCAAGCGTTTACAACTCGATCTGTTCCCGGACGCCAGACTTGAAGTCCTTATAGATAACGAAGAGACGCCCATTTTCCACTTTGGACGGCAGCTGGTCCAAGCTCCGGGGCGCCGGGCCAGCTAAGACCCGTCCCGATAAATCGAACGCACTGCCGTGGCAAGGACATTTGAAATGCTTGTCCGCTCTGTCCCAGGTGTAGCCGCAGCCAAGGTGGGGACACATCGGAGAATATGCGATGACCTGACCATCTGACTGTTTCATTGCCCAGATCGCTTTCTGGGTTTTGGTCTCTATATAACCGTCCTGAATCGTCGCGATGTAATCAAGTTGTGCAGGTTCGCCAACCGGCACTTCGTTCACGCCTCCGACATCAACCCATGTTTTCTGGCGGCGTTTGAGGGCGGGAGCCACGACATACCCGACGAGCGGAATGCCTAGGGCGAATCCAATGACACCCATCACCCCTCTCGTGACCCATTGAAAAAACCGGCGTCGCGAGCCTTCCGGTGTAAAGATTGCCACTGGATCTGTATGGCTTTTATGCTCATCTGTCATGAATCACCTGCGTGTTGAATTTCACATTCTGCCGCCCTATTGCAAGCGGGCAGCCTACAGTACCAATCAGCACGATACGCGTCTCCTGTCAAAAGTGACAGGTCCGTACAGATAGAAATCCTAGAGTCACTATGTGTCAAACGCTGCACAGAGCTGCTGTACTTGACATCCGATCAAAGCCATTCGCCACTGACCGTACGAAGCTACGGGAAGCGAAGATTCATTTCGGGGACCTCACTGAGGTATGAGGCTGGCCGCGGCATGACGCAAATCCTGCGAGGCGGGGTTATTTGTCTCCCTTTTCATGAGTATGTCGACCGGTTGCAGTTGCTTGCGATAATACGCAGCATTCGAATCGTCCGACACCATCACCAACGCCCCATCGACGGCAAGGCCGACAAATGCTCCCCTTTTCATTCCATACGAGACCATATCAGCCGTGATGCCATGAACCGAGGCACCGCTGCCGACCGGCCCCACTGCGAGCCCGGTATTCACCCCTAGTTTGAAGTCCTTCTTGTAAAATTCCTCGACTCCCTTCTGCGTCTTGATCACCAGAATGACCTGTGAGATGTCCGCCCCAGCCTGAAGCCCAAAGCTCGCCGACGCGACGCTGTAGAAGGCCGGTCCTGTCCACTTATTGGCTCCCTCCTGACGAACCAACAACACTCCTCTGCCGCCCGCGCCACCGACAATAAATGCGCCACGCATGAACTCCGGCATGACGAACAATCCTTTGACATCCGGAGACATCACTTTGAGGAACTCACTCATGCCGGGGTCGGCTCTGAATTGATCCAATGTGATCCTCGCCTTATCCACGAGAAGCTGCTGTTCCGAAGGATCTTCAGCCCCGGTGGGAATCGCCATGAGCACGCTCGCGATGAGAACCATAAACCCGAAACACTGTTTCCATACCGCCAAGCGAAATTTTCGTTGCATACAATGCTCCTTGCCTCTCGATCAACTACCGATGGCGGCGCGCGGGCGTCAGTTCGGAGTGGTAGATGATACCGTCGCCCGACCCACCTTCAGCCTTTAAGACTCGATCGTTCTGGCCGGCATGCCGGTATAATCGAGCGGCGATCCTGCCCTTCTCGGACTTGGCGAGGAGTGTGCCGTCTTCCAGTGTGAACTGACCGCTACCGCTGAATACCCCGATGGTCCGGATTGCCTGAAAATGAAACGTTCCATCCTCCTGAATTTTGAGGCGGAGCCAATTGTCATATCGTGATCGGGCCGGCGGAGACTGCTCCATCAGCCCTTCCCAATTCCCTGCCACGCTGTTGAAATCTGTCACTGCCACCTGCTCCAATGGTGGAGCAGGGACCTGCTCCACCGTGCTGCAAGCGGCCATGGCATGCCCGATCGCCGCCACCAGCACGATACCTTGCACCATGCGTGTGGGTTCCTTCATCCCTGTCTCCGTCTTTGGGTGCAGTTACAAAATGCGCGCATCCTGCGCCGCTTGAATAAAACGATGCATACAATCGGCCGTTCCCTTCCGAATCAACACACTGTCCTGTGCCAGGTTATTAGGACCGCGCTGGATAGAGGAGCACTCCCATGTGAAGCCGCTTTTGGCTATAGGCCCGACGGTATACACGACACGTAGCTCGAACCTTCTTTCAATGTCCTCCCGCCAATCGACAAAAAACCGTGTAATGGCGCCCGAGACGGTGAGACGACCGGACTCTTCCAGTGTATACCCGGCATGGGCAAGTTCACGTCTCAAGGCTTCTGTATAAAATCCACTGATCTCCTGCGACATGTAGAG
>DAISKX010000261.1:0-5772 GCA_036820725.1 Nitrospiraceae bacterium | reverse complement strand
CAGCCCGAGTCCAGTGCCACCGGAATCTTTCGCCCGTGCCCAATCGGTCCGATAAAACCGCTCGAAGAGATGCGGAAGATGTTCCGGCTCGATCCCATGACCCGTATCCTCGACCACCACAGCGACCCCTTCTCCGACCGCCTGCAAGCGGACGGTCACGGCTCCACCCGATGTCGTGTAGCGAAGGGCGTTGTCGAGCAGATTGATCAACGCTTGTTTGAGCCACTGGGCATCGCCAAGGACGGGTGGGACCGATTGGGATTCAAACGACAATGTGATTCGACGCTCATCGGCAAGAATGGTCAGTTCATCCACGAGTTCGTGGATCAACGGTTCCAGGGCGAGCGGCACGAGGTGAACGGGAGGCTTGTCGCCCGTGAACTTCGCAAGCGTCAACAGGGAACGCGTCAGCGTGATGAGTCGTTCCACTTGCTCAAGATTATTGATGAGCGCTTCGCGATATTCCTCTGAGGTCCGGGCTTTGAGGAGCGTGACCTCTAGGTTACCCTGCAATACGGTCAAGGGCGTTTGCATTTCGTGGGCGGCGTGGTCGACAAAGCGCCGTTGACCTTCAGCGCTCCGTTGAAACCGATCCATCACAGAGTTGAAAGCCTGGGTCAGCCGACGAAATTCCTGATAGGGTGAATCCAGGGTTAATCGTTTCCTCAGGTCGGCTCCACACATCGTTTCGGCGCCGGTGCTCAGCACCTCGATCGGAGTCAGGACTTTCTTGGCCAGCCACCCATTGCCTATCCAGGCGACGAGGAGGATCGTGCCGGATCCAGCGGTGAGTAAGATCATGAGGCCCTTGAGGGTCTTTTGGTAAAGGAGCAGGGAGGCTTCCGCATGCAGAACATACCGCACCTCACCCTGCCGGGGAACAGGCAAGAACAGATGTCGAATGGGCGTGCCATCGGCCGACTCAACGGTTTCAAACACCGTGTTCCCGTGCCGAACTCGTTCGAACACCTTATCATCGGGAACCGGATGCTGTGCCACCGCCTCGGTGCCTTTCCAGACCACCCGACCATCCGGCGAGAAGACCAGGAGAGAATGGGCGACCTCCTGTAATTCATGCTGTTCTGTCTCGCTTCGGCCCACCTCGGCAGCAAGCGCAAAGTCCTCACCGGAACTCTCGAGGAGATTGGGGTGCTGCTCAACGATCTTGGCCAGCGTCCCCGCCAACCCTAACAGCCGACCGTCCACAAAGCGGCGCAACAATGCGTCGCCCCCGACGTAAATCAGAACAGAAAAGACCAGGAGGAGTCCTGCCATCAAGGCGAGCGCAGACTGGCGGATCACACTATGCAGGGACTTCATGCGATCGGTTCCGGTTCTTCCAGCATGTACCCCGCACCGCGTACCGTGGCAATCAGCGGTGGTGAATAATCTCGGTCGATCTTCGCGCGCAGGGCCCGAATATGGGCGTCTACGATGTTCGTCATGGGGTCATAACTGATGTCCCACACGTGCTCGATGATGGCCGTTCGCGTCAACACCCGATTCTTATTTCGCAAGAGAAACTCGAGCAGCGCATATTCTTTATTCGTGAGCGCGATGTCCTTCCCCGCCCGCCATACGCGGTGAGAAGCCGGATCCAGCTCCAGATCGGCTACTTTCAGTTGGGCTAATGGTTGCGGCGCTCCCCGGCGCAGCAAGGCCCGGACTCGAGCCAGCAGTTCTGCGAACGCGAAGGGCTTCGTCAGAAATTGGTCCGCGCCGGTCTCGAAACCGGACACCTTATCCTCAACGGTATTGCGCGCTGTCAACAGCAACACCGGAGTCGCGTTTCCCTTTGCCCGAACACGACGGCAGAGCGTGAGGCCATCGAGCTTGGGTAACATGATGTCGAGAATAAGAAGATCGTATGGATTTACCAAGGCCAACTGCAGCCCTTCTTCGCCATCGGCCGCGAAGTCCACCGCATACTGCTCTTCCTTCAATCCTTTGCGGATGAACTGGGCCAAGTCCATGTCATCTTCAACAAGCAGAATACGCATGATCTCCCCCAATACCCAATGTCTCTCAGACCCGGACCCGCACGCATGACGGTTCCAATGGCCAGTAAGCGCGCTCAAAGACTAACTCTAGTATGACCACTGATCGCCTGGTTATTCTGCTGGGAGCGACAAGAAACTGCAAGCCAGGATTGGCCGCGGCCCGTTTACGCCTTCATACCACAATTGCCGTTCTCCTGAGGAGAAGTGAGCAACAGCTTGATGTTATACATCCTGAACGATTTCCTGGACTGATTGAGGCACTCGCGGGTTGTGCGTAGCGCGCCCCACGCTACCTTCCCCTTGGCAAGTCTGTATGATGCGACCCTGCGGCGCTCATGCCCCACATGATCACCAGCACCATCCCCCCGATGATCAGCGGAAAGTAGACTGCCAAAATTAAGGTATTTCCCATGTCGGCACCCTTCCTTTCTTCCCTCGCATCCGCCGTCGAGGCTTTTTTTCAAGTCGATATTGAGTCTCGGTTGCTGGAAATCCCCCGAGAGCGGATTTAGGATCTCGTGGTTGCATTGCGAGTGTAACAGCCTCAGATGAACCGGCCGCGAACGGATCGTGAAGGTTTCTTCATGTGAATCAGTCGGCAATCTTGCACACTTGCATTGCCGGGATACCTGCCCGGGCAAGATTTCATGAACGCTGCGTCAAATCTTCATCTGACTGAGGTAGGCTGTCAGCATCCAGGCATCTTAAAGCGCTGAATGTCCGGAAGTATCAACCTAACAAGGGCTATAGAGACTAAGAACTGCAGCAGTTCGAGGAGGGACCAATGTTCTGTTCACTAAAGAGATGGATTCGTCATGGCTCATCTGTCCTGTTTCTGCTCGGTGTGCTGGTCTGTGAGGTACCAGTGGCAAATGGAGAAATGGTTCTTTTGCCGGATAATCGTATCATTATTGGAAGGGTCGCGGAGATCGCGGCAGATCAAGTCAAGGTCTACACTGCCGAAGTCATGCCCCGCTACCTCTCCGTCAAGCAAGCGGTGGAGAAGGGCATCTGGCCTCTTCACAAAGGGGACCACCTCCATATTGTCGTGAACGAGCAGAACATGGTTCTGGGATATCATCCCGTAGGCGACATGGGGTCGCATCAGATTATTCACGGTCAGCTCGCCCAGCCTCTCATGGTCGGTCAGGAATGGGCTGTCGTCAAACCAGAAGGCAAAGACGAGCATATCTATCGCGTGCGTGCACTTGTGCGCAGCAAGCTGGCCGCAGTGCCGATCGGATTCCCAGCGGTCTTTTTGATTGATGAGACAAATCAAATCATGGACACGGCCTTTACCAGTGACGAGGCACTTCGTGTTGCGGCCAAAGGCTGGCAAGGCTCATCACCGAAAGGCGTAAGTCGGCAGCTCATGGGAACCATTGTGAAAGCCGTGGCGAACGGTGAAGTGACCATCCGTACGGAAGACAGTCGAGACTTCACGATGGACGTGAGGCCTTTTCTGCGTGACAAGGTTGAAACCTTATCTCTTAGAGACCACGTCATTATGTTGCTCGACGATGAGGATAAGATCGCCGATGTCGCATTCCGTCAATAAGAGACTCACGTCGGAGGATCCACTGCGATTCTACAACGCCGTTCCGTCGGCCGTAATTTTCTGCTGGGCCAAAAATGGTGGTCTGTCTCATCGCTCGTCAGGATCGATTCTCGCGTCCCTTTGGCAAGGCCAAAGGGACTCGCAGTCTCTGAGGCACTTCGGCAACGCCTCCAGCCGCCAAGACGTTGTAGCCATTCGTCTTCAAGATTTCTGCGACGGTTCCCTGGGCTCTCACAAACTCCTCCCGCTACGAAACCGGCCAGCCCGTAAGCAGGCCGCTGTCAATCGCTGCTTAGACAATTACTCGGACAGGCCTAGAACGACAAACACCTGGAAGGGTGAACGGGTTAGTCGTCCTGAAAGGACGGTGCGACATCGCAAGAGCTTAAAGAAAGAATTGAATGAGACGGCTATTTATGCGGTGATCGCCTTTGAAGCGCCGGCGATTCTGACGGCTTCCCTGATCATCTGAGACGTATATCCCCATTCATTATCGTACCAGCTCATCACTTTGACCAGATTTCCATCCACCACCTGCGTCAGATCCAAATCTACGATCGACGCACGTGGATCTTGAATGATGTCCGAAGAGACGAGCGGTTCATCGGTCACGCCGAGGACTCCTCGGTATCGGTCGCTGTTCGCTTCTTCTGCAAACATCGTATTGACTTCTTCAACCGTGGTGCGTCGGCTGGTGAGGAACACGAGATCTGCGAGGGACCCAATGGCCAGGGGGACGCGAACGGCGAGGCCATCGAACTTGCCCGCATACTGCGGCAGGGCCTTGGTCGTCGCGAGAGCGGCGCCGGTGGAAGACGGGATGAGATTGGCAGCGGCCGCCCTGCCCCGTCGTCGCTTCTTATTCGGTCGATCGACAATCGCCTGGGTGGCTGTATAGGCATGCACCGTGGTCATGATGGCCTTCTCCACTCCAATACGTCTTCCCATCACCTCAACCACGGGAGCGATGCAGTTCGTGGTGCAACTGGCGCACGAAATGACGCCGGTCGTTGGCCCGTCTGCCGTGTTCACCCGGTGGACCACCGTCGCGATCTCCGGGCTTTTGGCGGGTGCCGAGAGGATGACCGTTTTGGCGCCGGCCGCCAGGTGACGTTGCAGGTCCGGAAGCTGATTAAACATCCCTGTGCATTCCAACACGATATCGATCTCCAGTTTCCGCCACGGCAACCGTGCAGGGTCTTGTTCACTGAACACAGGATACGTCTTCTCCTCAACCCGCAGGCCATCGGAGACCGGTGAGACCTTCTTCTGGTAGCGTCCGTAAACGGTGTCGTAGTTCAGGAGATATGCAAGGTCATCGGCCGCGTTGAGGTCGTTGACGGCTCGCAGCTCCAGCTCGGGCGTCTCAAGGATAATTTTGAACGCCGCTCGTCCGATCCGCCCCAGTCCATTAATCGCAATCGTCGCCATCTCTCACCTCCTCCATCTCGCAGGATTCGGTCCGCTCTTTTCTACGCGTTCCGTCTCCTGTAGTATTTTCTTAAATGACGAATGATTTTCTGCTCATCGCCGACGAGAATCACGTGTCGGGTGGAATCTACCAACGTCGGAGTTTCGCTCCGGCCGGAGATCTTCTTCAAGAACGGCCGCCTTGTTTTGTCCCTTGAGACGTTTCTGAGGAGATAATCAATCTCCCATTCGGACATCTTCAGGCGGACCTGCTGGCTGTACTCGCACTCCTCAAACTGGTAAAGCTCCAACATGTGTATTTCCTCCGTTTGTCGTCTCGGGAGCATTAGGCCTCGGCATCTACACCTCCATCTCTTAGGTCTTGCGTCGGCATTCTGTGGGATTGGCCTTAGAAGTACGGTCCGGTACCCTGAACGTTGCACGCACGATGAGGAAACTCGGCCTCCTTCGATTGACTGGCAATCAATCGCATGCTCCTCATGCCTCTGCGTTAATTAAGACAAGCCCACATGCTGAACCAGTCTGGGCCTATGAGGCGAGAACATGACCAACCATTCCGATCTCATATCGTTGCGCCTTCATTTCAGATTCCAGTGCTCAATTCGTGGCTCACTGAGCGCCATGCCTTGCTTCTTCTTCAGTGTGTTCATCAAAACATCGAACGCCTTGACGAATTTGTGGATTCCTTCATCTTCGAGTTGCTGGGTGACCGCGTCCAGATCAATCCCCACTTCGCCTAATCGCCGAAGTGTTTCGGACGCCTTCACTGCGTCGTTGGTCAAA
>DAISKX010000260.1:0-5816 GCA_036820725.1 Nitrospiraceae bacterium | reverse complement strand
GAACGCATTCCAGGTCACTCCATGGCGTTCGGCCGACACGCCGGTTAATAAAGAGGCCATCAAAGGCAAGCGAAGTGCCGGCTGACCGAGGGTAGCAGACCAGGTGGTGGACCCATCAGTGGCAAGCTTGTTCAGCACGGGCATCTGGCCGCTCTTGAGAGAGTCATGACTCACCCCCTCCAACACGAACAGAATGACATATTCCGCCTCGGCACTGGGGGAAGGCGTGGGAACTTCCCCGCTGCCGCGGGCACCGAATAAATCAGAGTGGACAAGTGAAAACGAGAAAAAAGCCAGGAAGAAACAGGTGGGAAGACGAGTGAGCGCAGGCACACCGATTCTGCGAGATGTTAGCTTCAGCACGAGTCTTTCCTTTCATTCGCAAGAGGATAGGTACGTTACCATGCCATTTTCCGCCAAGGCAAGACGCTGCGAGGCTCGCTCCCACCGACTTTGCCTGGCACGGATGCCGGAACAGTGTTATTCTCAAGGAGCTTGAACCTGGCGTCACCGTAGCTTGACCACATCAACGGACGGGTGAACGACATGCCCTCTGTGCGATCAGCGGCAGGGTCTAAGCCACCGCATCCGTGCCGCCTCTACCCGAACCTGCTTCAATTCATGAAGGCAGTTCCAATCTTCAAAGCAGTTCCGATCTTTGTACTATTGGGGCTGATAAGCATTTCGGCGCAGGCATCAGCCGAAATTCGCGCCGTCACGGCCGAGGGCGAATACCGGATGAGTGATCGCGATACGAAAGAAGATGCCGTCCGCCTGGCAACGGAAGAAGCGAAACGGAATGCACTGGACCAGGTGGCGTCCTATCTGGAATCAGTCACCGTCGTGAGAGATTTCGACGTGACGCAGGACGAGATCCGGAGTTATACCGCGGGAGTGGTCGTCGTGCTGGATCAGACGACCCACACCAGGCTTGAGAACGAGACCATTGTGATTCACGTAACACTCACGGCGCAGGTCGATACCGACGAAGTCGTGCAGGCGCTGGCTGCGGTGAAACAGCATGAAGAAGCACGCCACGAACTCTCTTCATTGAAACAGGAGCTCGATCAACTCCATCAGGACCTCAACGCTGCGAACCAAGCGCTTGCCGCGGCAACGTCATCGGAACAGGTCCAACAGTACAGCACTCAACGACAAGATTTGCTCAGCCAGGCCCAGTCCAACGCCATGGTCGCTCAAGCCTGGACCAATTGGATCGTGCTGGTCTCGCCCCTCGCCTATCCCTCTTCGTGGGGCGGCTTGCCGCAGATTCAGGCATTGGTCTCGGCCGCGGGACAACTGAACCCGAAGAATCCGCATCTTCAGGTCATGCAGCAGGCGATTGCCAAGCAAACGATTGCACCGCGCCAACCACCCACACCCCCGATGCCCCACACGGTACCGATGTTGCCACGCATGCCGACGTATCAGGTGGTCCCGCAGCAGCCGTCGGCCTCACAGACACCGGCCGGTCAGTCATCCGAGTCCTGGACAAAGCCGCCTGCCTCGCGCCGACTCGAAAGCGTGTATCAACTCAACCCCTTGTTGCCGAGGCCTCCCGGCCCTGGATCCCCGGGGCGTCCTCCGGTCGTGATCCAACAACAGATGTCGCCGCAGCCGGCACGTCCGCCGTCGTTACACACGGTGCCGCATATGCCGCAGCAACCCGTACCTTCAACCCAGGGACAGCCCTCTTCCAGCCCTGGGACCGCTGCATCTCCGCAAGGCGCCACCCTGCAACCAGGTCCTCAACCGCGCTCGCCACGAAGTTTATCGCCTCAGGTAGAACAGCTCCTGCAGTCGCCGCAGAGACAAAGCTCCAGCGCACCTGGCGCACCGAGTGGAGGAATGAAGTGATGATGGGGAATCAGGTTCGAGGACGGTGGAGCTTCGGGGCAATGGTGGTGATGGTCTTCCTCACGGATCACATCGTTCTGGCTGAAGATTCCCAACCAGACCAGGCAACAGTTCGCCGGCACGCAGAAGAGTCCCTCCAACGCTTGGAACGCCAGGCGCAAAAGACGGGCGACCCCGCCTTGTCTCCTTTGCACAAATCCCGTGCAACGCCATCAAGTGATGGAACCACTCAAAGCGCGAAACTCCCTTCCGGTGAGGAGTTGCTCACCGGTCACGGACAAGGCGACCTGCAAAAAGGTCGCCTCGTCTGCCAACGGGTCTCCGAGCTTGCAGCAAGGACTGATCTTGCGAAGCAAATTCGCGTGCTCGTCAAGGAACATGCGACCGATCGAATCCGGGAACGCACGGGTCGCGAGCCTGAACAGGACATTGAAGTCATCCGGGAGGAAATAGTTCAGGAATACTTGCAAGGGGTCAAGATCGTGGATCGTCGAGTCGATGAAGAGCAGAAAACTTGCACCGCTACGGCCGTCATGTCGAAGCATCAGATTTTGCCGGACGCCATTCCTGACTCTCCGCAGCCAACGTCCGCCGTGACACGCTAAGTCCCTGCTATAAAGCCGACATCATCGTTACTGACGTCTGCCATGTTGAAGTTCGACCACGCGTCGGGTTATGAACGTGGTATGCCGATCGAAAATAATTTCCAGCACGATGAGATGTCGCGCAAGAATCCCGACGATCGGGTGGTCTACCGGGAACTCTCCGGGGTCGCCGCCCCTGACTCGCCGCCCTGGCAGGAGGCGATGGGCGCTGTAGGCGCGCAACTGTCCCGAGCGGGTGTGCGTCTCGTGATGTTTCTGCACGGGTCGATACTCGGCACTGATGTGTTTGGCTTGCAGCGTCTCGATGAAGTCGGAGGACTCAAGCGCGGGTACTCACGGGGCATCTCGGGGCTGGACTCTCTCTTAGCTTTTATGCGCGAGGGCTCTAATGGCATCGGACCGTTACCCGGAGGCCTGATCCCGCCATTGCCCAACGATGAGGCGACGAAGAAACTGCTCGATGACCAGGTCGGCGACGCGGCGAATTTCACGAGGGCCTATGTCGAATCGTTTCGGAAGGCGACGAACCAAAAGGCTGCTCCACCGCTGATCTGCGTCCGGGAACTGTGGTCCGGCCAGAACCATCATCTTGGACGCGCTATTGCGGCATGCGTGCTGTTAGAACATGTGCATCGCCTCGTTGCCGAGCATACACTCGGCGCCACAGATCGCATTCTCGTCGAGGCGCATGGCCAGGCCGGTCTCGTCCTCGCCTTGGCGTCCAATTTACTCTGTCCTTCTCAAATTACAGGTCGTAAGAAACTGTTCGACATACTACGCTTGCACGCTCAGCAGACTGCACTGGCTGATCTTGACGCGATCCTTGAGCGGATTGGACCATCGCTGACATCCAACTCCCTACTCAACGGGGCCGCACTGGATATCGTGACCTTCGGCACGCCGGTCCGCTATGGATGGGATCCGTCCGGGATCGGAAAGCTCCTGCATCTCGTCAACCATAGAAATCTGCGAACCGACGGCAAGACCTGGCTGTCCAAGATGGAACTGCCGCAAATTACGATGGAAATGCCCATCGCGTGGGGCGGGGATTACGTGCAGGAACTCGCGGTCGCCGGCACGGATGCGATGCCGGTCTCAGAATCCGCCAAAGCAGCAAACAAAGCCGTGTGGGAACTGGTTGAACCGTACGATGGATTCGAGCGGTGGGTGGAATGCGCGCGCAGGGCGGTGCGATGTCCCAGCGAGGGGAGCTGCCTGCTCGTCGACTATAAGGATTGTACCGGTTCGACGAATGCGCGCGATCATTGCTACGGCCACGCTGCCTATACCCGCACGGATGCGATGCTGTTCAATCACACTGAGATCGTCGGACGTCTGTACTCCTAGCGTTCGGCGGACACGACGATCAGTGCTTGCCTCTCTCGTCCTCGCTGTGCGACCCTCGTGCCGTGTCAGAGGACGCGTTCGCCGATCATCTCCGCGTTGACTCTCATCCCGTTCCTGGTCGACTGAATCCTTCACGTTCTGTCCTCGTGATTGTTGCCGTATTTCTCATCGCCCTGCTGGGCTCACTTCCCCTTCTTTCGCGTTATCACTTCGACGAAGGTTGGTACACGAATGCAGCCATTGAAATGGTTCGCACCGGCGACTACTTCACTCCGCGCTATGCCGACGGATCTGTTCGATTCCGCAAACCGATCGTGACCTATTGGGTCCTGGTTGCCAGCTACACCACCATGGGAATCGGGCTGGTCGCATCGCGTCTGCCGTTCCTATTGGCCGGCGGACTGGTCCTCTGGGTGACCTATCGCATCGGCCGCTCAACCACCGGCGATTCCCACGCAGGCGTGGCGGCGACTGCGATCCTGGCCTCCAACATCGAGTTCATGGAGTCGGCGACGAAAGCAACGCCGGATATGCTGCAATGTCTGTTTTTGACGCTGAGCATCTGGGGTGCCGTCGAGATCCTATTTCAGCAGCACCGCGAGTCGCGTTGGTATGCGTTGCTCTATGTGGGAGCAGGCCTCGCCATGGCCACAAAGGGGTTCCTCGCCGTCATCCTCCTGCTGTTCGTATGGGGATGGGCCAGGTTCGTGCCTATGGCGCATGGTGGAGAACGCCGCATCATGCACTGGGGTTGGCTCAGCGCGGGTGTTGTGATCGCCCTGTCCTGGTTCATTGCTTCGTTGCTTTTCCAAGGAAGCAGCGCGATCTCCACCATGTTCGAAGATCAAATCGGCGAACGGCTGCAAGGCGCCCAGACATTCATGCTGACGAATGTTCTGCTGTACGTGTTGACACCACTCCGATTCTTCGCTCCCTGGATTGTCCTTCTGGCGATAGCGGTGATGACTCAACGCGACCTGTTGGTTCGATATTTTCGGCTTCGGAAGCCGTTGGTCTGGTTCGTCATCGGATGGTTTCTGGTCAATGTGATCCTGTTCTCCCTGGGCAATCTTATGCGGTCTCGGTATCTCCTCCCGACGTATCCGTTGTTGGCCGTGCTGCTCGCCGACATGTTCATGCAGAGTCTGCAGTCTTCCGCACTTTTCCACGCCGTAGGAAGAACCATCCGCGGCATGATGTTGACGGCACTGGGGCTTGGACTCGTTGTGGCCGCGATAGGTTGGCGATTGAATCCACAGATTTTCTTAGGGGGTGTCCTTTTTGCCGGTGTCACCGGGCTGTTGTACGTCGCAGCGGCCTTTCGCCGCCCCGCGCTGCCGGCACTGGCAGCCTTGAGTCTCACCATCATCGCGGCGGTTGCGACATTGGAACAATTCATCAAGCCGGTGCTCATCACGTCACCGGCGAGGGACATCACTCATCGACTGCTTGAATTGCAGCCTGTGCCTCAGCCGATCGCCGCCATCGACGTACGGCCGTCGCTGGTCAATCAGATCCGGCTGTTGTCAGGAGGGCGTCTGGTCCTGCAGGAGTTTCGCACGGAGCCAAATCCGGATAACATGCGGCAATTTCCCGTCATCCTGGGGTCGGAACGAGTAGTCCGGGCACTGACCGATGCGGAAGATCTGAAACGAGAAGAAGTTGGGGCGACATATAGACCGCCGAGCATGGATGAGATATGGGAGTGGTTGGCCACTGGTACCCGAGCGACGGAGTTGAGCAAGGACCGTACGCCTTATTATCTGCTCAGGAGTGAGATTGCTCCGAACCACTAACCGCCAGTGAGGTTTTCCTTCGAGAGATACTCGGGTGTTATTGCTCTAGTCTAACGAACCCCCCCAGTCACTTTAGTGTTTCAGGTGAAACGTTATCCCACCATTCTGGTAATGGTAACAATTCTTCACTACCCAAGAACTCAGCTAACCGTGCTCTCTGACCCTCCCCTGATTTCATAGACACCTCCCTAAGTGGGAGAATCATGAAATC
>DAISKX010000259.1:0-5841 GCA_036820725.1 Nitrospiraceae bacterium | reverse complement strand
CAAGACTAACCGCCCTTCCGGCCATCACTCGCAGGGCCTCACCGTCGCTATTACTTTCTGTCTTGGTCTGCGAGTGGATCTTTATACGATCTTTATCTCGTGACATCGATTGCCATATGGTTCCTTTATGCAAGCTATTGATATGCTAAAGGTACTCTTACTGCGTCGAGTGTGTGCTGAGCGCAGGAGGTGGCAACGGGATGACTCACAAGGGGTTCTCTCTATTCCACGGCGTCGTTCATGCCGGGGCCATTGCTATGATCAGTCTCTCGGCACTGGTGGCGTCTTCACCCGCTCGATCCGATGCGGGCACGGTGGAAATCACCATGGAAAACTGGGCTCCTTACTATCAGCCTTCGAGTGCCGTGATAGTCTCCGGCACCGCTGTGCGCTGGATGAATCCGACCGCCTCTCCTCACACCATTCGCCATGACGGGTGCCTGAGCGAAGGGCCCTGTGCCTTCGACTCCGGACCCGTGTTTCCGGATAACAGCTTTAGCCTAGCCCCCCTTGCTCCCGGCCTCTATCCCTATCATTGCGAACTGCATCCCGTCATGCGGGGGATGCTGATTGTCGACGCCCCCCAGACCAGACAGGTCGCGCCGGCAGGCGGAGAACGATAGGTCAATCGTGCGACGAAGACTTCTGGTCGTCGATGATGAGAAGCCGGTCTGTGAAATGTTGCAGGACCGTCTGGACGGGATGGGCTATGATTGCGTCACGGCGCACGATGGTCGCTCGGCGCTGGCGCTCCTCGCTCTGTCTACGAGTCAATCGCCTATCGATGGTGTGGTATTGGATGTGCAGATGCCCGTCATGGACGGTATCGCCACGCTGCGAGAGATCCGAGATCGATATCCGAGCCTCCCCGTGTTGATGATGTCCGCCGGTCCCAATCTAAATCTTTTGAAGGAGACGGTTCGTATCGGAGCGAACGACTTCATTGCCAAGCCCTTCGAGAAACAGGAATTCATGTCAAAGTGTACCCGACTCTTTCCTTTCCAGAACTCCTCGTCCGCATGATTCATGAGGGCTACGCCCCTCACGCTGATTGGTTCACGCCTTACGACCGCTGAAGCAATCGCTGGACAAGAGCCCATCCTTCCTTCCACTGGTCAAGCCCGCTCTCGGCATTGATGTGCCCGGCGGCTCCGATCACGATCAATTCGCTTCTCCATGCAGCCGCAGATCGGTGGGCATAATCGAGAGAGCCGTATATGTCGTCGCTGCTCGCAACCACGACACTGGGGAACGGCAGACGATTGTTCGGCAACGGCGAGAATCCATCAGCTTCCGGCGGAAACCGGGGTCCGGCAGGGTCAGGAACGGCGACGAGTAGCGCCCCCGCAATCGGCTTTGCGATTCGGTTCGCCCAGTGAACGACGAGCAAACAACCGAGACTATGGGCAACCAGAAGTGGAGGCGATTCACATGCGTCGACTGCATCACCAAGAACAGCGACCCACTCTTCACGCACGGGCCGGTCCCACTGTCGCTGAACGACACGGTGACACTCTGGATGACGCTCTTCCCATAGAGTCTGCCAATGGTCCGGCCCTGAATTACCGATTCCGGGGATGATGAGAATGGGATTGGTCATCGCGGTTCGGTCACCTGGCTCCTCATGAGTGCGATACTATGCAAACGCCTGCCGGACAACATCGTGCCGATGTACCAGGAAAAGACAGACGGAACGGAAGACATGGGCAGACAAGCGACGCTCGCGTGATCGGACCTCAAGAGATGAAGCTTATCGACACCGGGGCTCGACACGAAACACACAGACGAATGATCCGCGCCGGCCGACCTCAAACAGATTCACGGACACATGGTCAGGCCGGATCACGATGCACCGTCTCTGGGGAAAAAGCGGGCAGACACACGGCGATGTATTCGGCTCCTTCCGGTCCTGGTGTGCTATATCGAATCCATTCGTCTCGACGGGTCATGACCGCCTGCCCGGTATCCACATCGATCACACCATCGTTCGTTTCTACTCGCAGCATACCTCGCAGGACGATCGTATACTCGTCAAATTGCGGAGTCTGCCCCGGCTCGACCCAGCCGGAGGGACTCCGCATACAGGCGATGCTGACTTCCGGCGTGCCGGAATTGACCCGGCCGATGAATTCATCGATCAACTTCGGCTTATTGCCCGCCGCCTCGATCCGAGTGGGGCGCTCGATCAGCTTGGCCATGATACCTCCAGCTTTTTCTATCGATAGGAAGTGACAAAACCGGGAGAATGTACTTCAGCCAGATGCAGCAACAGCCCCTCCCCATCAGCGAACGTGTCCATACAATTCAGGTCTCAACCGAACTGAGATGATCTCATCAACCGTCGCAGAGAGACGAGGACGAATGTTGCCGCCTCCGACGGCATGCGATGGTATGAAATCAACGCCGCATATATCGAATGAGCCGGACTATACCGGGGGTAGGACACAGGTTGTCAATGACTGGATCGAGCCTTCAGGACCAACTGATGTGATGGAGTACCGTGAAAAGCAGTTTCCCCGGAAAACAGGACTTCCCGATGTTTGTTTTCCAGAATGGTTCCCCCTTGCGCTAGGGGTCTCAGATGGCCATACTGATGCCTGTTTCCTATTTCTTAAGCCACCTTTCCGATTATGTCCGGCAAGTCCGCCGATACACCTCTTCCCCTACGTGGACTCGAAACCGATGCGGCCCTGCACGCCATTCTCGAGGGTACTGCGACTGAGACAGGTGAACGCTTCTTCGCGGCGCTGGTTCAGAGTCTGGCACGCGCCCTCAATACCCACGGCGCCTGGGTCACGGAATATTTTGCGGACACTCGCCGACTCCGTGCCCTGGCGTTCTGGATGGATGGCCATTGGGTGCAGGATTACGAGGTCGACATTGCCGGGTCGCCCTGCGAGAAGGTCATCGACACCGTCGGACTGATCCATTTCCCGGATCGCCTACTCGAGCTCTATCCAGACGAGCCCGACATACAGCAGACCGGGGCCGTGAGTTATATGGGAGTACCGCTGCTCGATGTGGACGGCAAGATTCTTGGCCACATGGCCGTGATCGATCGTCGTCCCATGCCGGAAGAACCCCGACTTCATGCGATTTTCAAGATCTTTGCCGCGCGAGCCGCCGCAGAGCTGCAACGCCAGCGCGCAGAAGCCGAAGTCCGGGAGCGTGAAGAAAAGGTTGGCCGGCTACTCAACAGTGCGATGGATGCCATCATCGAGTTGGACGACCAATTCCGCATCACCCGTGCGAATCCGGCCACGGAAAAAGTTTTTCAGTGCCCCGTGAGCCGGATGATCGGTCAGGATTTCCGGCGCTTCGTCGGCCCCGACGATGGCCCACGGCTGATTCAGTTGGCTGGGCAATTGGATTCGCACTCGGACGGGCAACGATCCCTGTGGATCCCCGGCGGGCTCACCGCGCGTTGTCCCGGAGGCACTTCCTTCCCCGCTGAGGCGACCCTCTCCCGATATGACCTCCACCGCGCCACATTTTACACGTTGATCCTACGCAACGTGCATGACCGTGTGGAGGCGGAACACACCATCCGTTCCCTTACCGCCGAAGCGGTGTTCCTGCGCGAAGAACTGCAGGCGCTGCACCGGGACGAGGCCATCATGGGGAACAGTCCGGCACTCCGCCATGTATTGCGCGATATCGGGCAGGTTGCCGACACGGATGCCACGGTGCTCATCACGGGTGAAACCGGCACCGGTAAAGAACTGGTGGCGCGGGTGATCCACCGGGCGAGCCGAAGAAGCGACCGTTCATTCATCGTCGTGAATTGTGCCGCCATCCCGGCAACGCTTATTGAAAGCGAGTTTTTCGGCCACGAGCCCGGGGCATTCACGGGCGCCACAAAGAAACGGGACGGACGTTTTGCACTGGCAGACAAGGGAACGATCTTCCTGGACGAGATCGGCGAGCTGCCGATCGATCTGCAGGCCAAGCTGCTCCGAGTGCTTCAGGATGGAGAATTCGAGCCGGTCGGCAGTTCGCACACCAGGAAAGTCAGCGCGCGCGTGCTCGCAGCCACCAACCGCGATCTGGCAATGGCCGTCAGGGACGGAAGGTTCAGAGAGGATCTCTACTACCGGCTGAACGTATTCCCGATCAAGCTGCCTCCTCTGCGTGAACGTGGAGACGACGTGATCAAGCTGGCGACGTCGTTCGCACAACGATTCGCACACCGGATGGGCCGGAACATCGCTCCCCCCACACCGGAATGTATCCGACGCCTGAAAGCCTACGCTTGGCCGGGGAACGTCCGGGAACTGCAAAACGTGATCGAACGCGCGGTCATCACGGCCTGTGACGGACGTCTGAATATGGATCGTGCATTGCCCGAGATCACGTCCATCTCCGCAATCGCGTCAGATGGGGAAATAGCGACAACCGGGATCATTCGTACGGCCAAAGAGCTGGAGGATCTTGAACGCGCCAACATTCTGCGCGCTCTCGAAACGGCGAATTGGAAAGTCTCCGGCGAAAAGGGCGCGGCCAGCCTGCTGGGGATGAATCCGTCAACATTGAGCTCCCGCATGAAAGCGCTGGGCGTTTCAAAACCCGCAAGATCCTGACAAGATCGCCACGCTCCTGCTCACCACGCTGGTATTTCGCCAGCGTCGCCCCACCGTTGTCCTTGTCCGCTCACGCGGTCGTTCAGTGGCCGTCACCGTCATCCCCATCTATCTTCGCCAAATTTCACAAAGACCGCTCCACAGATGTCGTAAATTGAGAGAAGTCGAGACTGTGGGATGACGCTTGTCTCATCCTAAGTCATTGATGTGTCGGGACCAGGCCGCTTGAACGACGGTGGCATCGTTGCTGCTGATACAGCCGGCAACCATCACAACCATCAAGGAGGTATCCTATGTCACAGACAGGTCATGAGTGAACCCATCAACGTCGTCAGGATCGACCGGCTCGGAGCGACCGTGCAGGCGGTACATGAGAATCCCGATCTGGCGCGGTTTCAGTTCCGGACGAAGAACAAATGGATCAACGGCGGCCACAATCGCTCGACGATCCGGACTTTTTATGGAGCGGGGCAGGAGGATACGGTTCGCACTAAGCCCTTCGTGCTCGATGCGGCCGACCCACCGGTGCTTCTGGGAGAGGATCAGGCGGCCAATCCGGCTGAGTATGTGCTGCATGCTCTGGCAGCCTGTTTGACGACCTCGCTCGTGTACCATGCGGCAGCGCGCGGCATCCGGATTGAATCGGTGGAATCCTACCTGGAGGGAGAGCTCGATCTCCGTGGCTTCCTGGGGATCTCCGATGATGTCCGGAAAGGCTTTCAGCAGATTCGGACCCAATTCAAGATCAAGAGTGATGCGGGCCCAGGAACAGCTGCAGGAATTAACCAAGTTCTCTCCAGTCTACGACACTGTTGCAAACCCCGTTGCGGTGTCGATCTCGGTCGAACCGGCATAAACACTGCCCGGGTCTCTTCAGTTAATCGATTCATAAGGCCCTTCTTCGCAAACGCATGACGAAGGGCTTTGCCTCAGGTGAGGGCTGCATGATAATGACGACATTATTCTGCGTAAGGAGGAATGCTCATGGCCATCTATCCAGGCCGGTGAGCAGCGGCTACGAACAGTCATGGCCGACGGCGGCTTCAGCAGATTCCGCCGTGCAACGTCTACGCCGTTTAACCTGGTATTGGAGGTGCGACCGTAACTGTGCGCCGGAAGCGATTGTTCCGCTCGGCCATCATCACAAGCAAGGAGCGGGAGCTGTGCTGCACAACTTTGACGCTGCCCAAGCTCTCCATATATGGTCGTCATTCCCGTGCAAAGACGAGCAGTCCATTGGCAGGGATGGTCATTGATGCCG
>DAISKX010000258.1:0-5857 GCA_036820725.1 Nitrospiraceae bacterium | reverse complement strand
GAGGCGGAAGAGGTGATCGGCAGGTCGATCTCCCTTCTCTGTCCGCCTGACAGATTCGACGAAGTGCCGGCGATGCTGGACCGGATTGCATGCGGCGAACACGTCCGCAATGTCGAAACCGTGCAACGTCGCAAGCGGGGCGATCGGATCGACGTCTCCCTCACGATTTCTCCTGTCAAGGATGCCGATGGTAGCGTCATGGGAGCCTCCGCCATCACACGCGACGTCACGGAACGGAGGCGCATTGAAGCTGCGTTACGGGAGAGTGAGGCCAGATTCCGCATGATGGCCGATACCGCGCCAGTCATGGTCTGGATGGCCGGCCCGGACACGCATATTACTTTCGTCAACAAACGGTGGCTGGAATTTACCGGACGGAAGCTGGAAGAGGAGATTGGCGACAACTGGTTTACCGGCATCCATCATCACGACTTCGAACGTTGCCGGGAATCGTATCTTGCCGCCTTCAAATCCGAACAGCCGTTTACGATGGAATATCGGCTGCGCCGGCTCGACGGCGAGTACCGGTGGGTCATTGACACGGGAGTGCCGCTATTCGAGTCGGACGGACGCTTCGGCGGCTATATCGGCACCTGCATGGACTTGACTGAACGTAAAGACATGGAGGATCAATTACGCCGGACGCTAAAGGAGAAGGAAAGCTTGCTGCGTGAGGTCCATCATCGGGTCAAGAACAATCTCCAAGTGATTTCCAGCCTCTTGAATCTCCAATCTGCATCCATCAAAGACCCGTTGGTCAACCAGCTGTTCCGCGAATGTCAGGTTCGGATAACCTCGATCGCGCTTCTGCACGAGACACTGCACCGATCGAGCGATCTGTCGCGCATCAAGATGGGCGACTACATCAGAACACTCACGGGTCATCTGTTCCGCTCGTACGGGGTCGATCCGAATTTCATCGTGTTGGAGTTGAACATCGACGACGTGGAATTTGACATCGATACCGGCCTGACTTGCGGATTGATTATCGACGAGTTGATTTCGAATTGTCTGAAGCACGCGTTCGTCGATGACAACGGAGGTAGAGTGCACATCGGTCTCGAGGATCATCTGGACGCGACCTTTACTTTGCGAGTCAGCGACGATGGAATCGGGATCCCAAGGGACGGGGTCCTCAACAATCCGGATTCTCTCGGGCTTGAGCTGGTCAGCTTGCTGGCGGAAAAGCTTGACGGGACGACGGAGCTGCGAAGCGGACATGGGACCGAATGGGAGATTCGTTTCCAGCAGCTACAGTACTCTGAGAGGGTATGAACATCATGGAACCAGCCAACATCCTCGTAGTAGAAGATGAACCGATCGTGGCCAAGGATATACAACTCAGTCTTCGGCGCCTCGGATATCGAGTCCCTGCGACGGCGACTTCGGGGGAAGAGGCGATTCGGAAGGCCAAAGAATCCCATCCCGACCTCATCCTCATGGATATCGTGCTGAAAGGGAAGATGGATGGGGTAGAGACTGTTCAACAGATCAGAAAACAGTACGACGTGCCGGTGATTTATCTCACCGCCTACGCAGACGATCATACCCTGGAACGGGCTAAAGTCACGTCGCCTGCCGGATACATGCTCAAACCGTATCAACCCAATGAACTGCGGACGACCATCGAACTCGCACTCCACCGGGCCCATCACGATCGTCGTATGAATGAAAATCTCCAATGGTTGGCGACCACGGTCCGATGCATCGGAGAGGGTGTCGTGACGACCGATTGTGACGGGCGTATCACCTATATGAACCCGGCAGCAGAAGGCATGGTGGGGTGGACACAGCAAGACGCCAAAGGAGTCAGTCTTGTGACCCTCATTGGTTTTGGTCAGGAAGGAGCCTTGCCGGGGATGGAAAACCCCGCGACGAAGGCTATGGCCGAGGTTCATATCGTGCAGATGACCGGCTCTGTCCTCCCATCGAAAACCGAGGCGCGCCGGCCTATTGTAGGAAGTGTTGCTCCCGTCCTCGATGACCTCGGGATGGTCATCGGATCCGTGCTTGTCTTTCGCCAGCATCAAGAGACCGCAGAATGCGGGCATCATGAGACCCCGGCGGGGGAACGGCAGGAAAACAAAGGCCAAATGGGTGCGCCGCAAGGGATTATCAATCTCTGTGCATGGTGCAAGCGCGTTCCTGATAAATCGGGCGAATGGTACGATCTGGAGACTTTTATCACCGAACGATCCGCTTTACAGTTCAATGGTGGTCTGTGTCCGGAATGTATGGGGCGATGTTTTCCAGAGAGCGGCGGCTGTCTCTGAAAGAAAGTTAAACGAAGTGCCTCCCCTGCTTGTCGTTGGGGAGGCACTTTGATCTATCGGCGCGCCCGCCATAAAGAGTCTGCCCGGGGTGCCTCTTTAACAGGCTGTTGATCACGAGAAACCCACCACGCTCAGGATGGTCAAAATGGCCGTTGGTCTCACCCGCCCAACCCCGGCGTGTCGGCCACACACCCGTCCTTCCGATCCCTGATGACTGAATTGTGTTTATCTGAAGTGGCTGAAATCGTTCAGGAATACAAGGCGTCGAGAAAAGGGTTGATTTGCACGAGCCATGAGTAGTTAACTGTGGGCTGAACACCCGCCGGGAATCCTCCTTGCGAGATATCACAACTACAGGGATAAGGGCACCCATGAAGATCGGCTATCAGTGGGGAGGTGTTTTCGCTGGATGTATCGCTGTCGCTCTATTGATCGGGTGTGCCGCTGATCAGCGGTGGCGCTCCGCAATGGAAAAAGGCCATGAAGCCCTGCGTGCGGGGCAGTATTCGCAGGCGGATGAGCAGTTCTCCAAGGCACGGGATGAAGCCAGGACGATCGATCCCAAAGGCAAGCGACTCGCCGAAAGTTTGAGTCAGCTCGGGGAGGTGAAGCGCGATCTCGGACAGTATGCGAAAGCGGAGTCGTTGTTCCAGGAAGCCCTTGCGATTCGCGAGTCCGTGTTCGGTCCTAACCATGCCGACACGGCGTCAAGCCTGACGGATCTGGGAGAGCTCTATAGAGTACAGAGGCTGTATACGCAGGCAGAGGCTCTTCATCAGCGCGCGCGGGAAATCCGTGAAAAAGTCTACGGGCCGGATCATAGTAAAACGGCCGAGAGCTTGAACAACATCGCGGTCATCTACCAAGATCAGGGCCGCTTTGCTGATGCGGAACCTATCTTACAGCGGGCGCTCGGTATTCTGGAGAAGAGGCTGGGACCCGAACACAGCCTGACCGCAATCACCCGTGACAATCTGGCGCAATTGTACCAAGCACAAGGACAGAATGAACGAGCGATGCCGCTCTACCAGCGAGCTCTGGCCGTTCACGAAAAGGCATTCGGTCCGGACCATCCGATTGTCGGCCGGAATCTGATCAACCTGGCGGGAACCTATCAGGTGCAAAACCAATACGCCCAGGCAGAGGTGTTGTACCAACGCGCCGCTCAAATTTTCAAAAAATCGCTCGGCACGGACCATGTCGAACTTGCGAACGCCGTAAGTCATCTGGCACAGCTCTACGAGTTGCAGGGGCTATATTCGCAGGCCGAACCCCTCTATCAGCAGGCGCTGACGATTCGGGAAAAGAAACTTGGATCCGAGCATCCGCAATTGGCGATGGAACTGAACAATCTGGCCAGTCTCTATCAATCACAGAACCGTCTGGATAAATCTGAAGAGGCGTATAGGCGCGCGCTCGGTATTTTTGAGAAATCCGCGGGACAAGAACGCCAAGGATATGCCAAAACGCTGAAGAGTTATGCGTCCTTGCTCAGGCGCAGGCAGCGGGCAGGCGAAGCCGAGCGGCTGGAGGAACGCGCAAAGTCCGTGCTCAAGCGGCTTTCGTTGGAAAACCAGAACAGAGGCAACACTGCCGGAGATCTGCCTCTACAACTTCCGATTCCCTGAACTTTTCTCGCCCCTCCCCAGCATCTGACCGATCTACGTCATGCCGGTTTCTCAGGTTCGTGTCGCAACCTGTCTCGGAGTTGCCTGCGTTTAGGTCGAGGCTGCGTTCATCGGATTCTCGTCATTACCTCTCGGATCTCGATCACTGTAGCAACACCTCTGCCCACACGTTCATCCGATCAAAAGCAGAGTTTTTCATGGCTTTCAAATCGTGACACCAAGGCCATTGAGTCCACTGTCCAAAATCTCCTACACTAAGTTGTTTTGCCAGGATGCTGACTATCGAGAGGAGTGCCCACATGATGCGTTGGGTTGTGATCACGATGGCCATTGTCTCTGTAGGAATGACGGGGTGTGCCTCCAAACGGGCACCGAGACCGTTCCAGTTGCTGGCGGCCGAGTTTGTATCCCCGGTCAGTATCACGAAACCAATCGACGTCAAAAGTGCGGTCATCGGAATCACGATCAAGTCGGACAAATGGCCCCCGGGGACGGAGAACCGGGTGTATCTGGTCAAGGTGGACTCCGACGGCAACCTGTATCGTGGAAGCAAACTCATTCCTACCAGTGTAGTTGCATCCCTGCCTGGGGCGAGCGGAGGAGGGACAGTGTACGTGCAGAATATCCAGCCGGGTCGGTATGCTGCCGTCGCGTACAGTGAATCGGCGCGAGGCTACGGAAGAAATAGGGAGTTGACGCTCTTTCTGTTCTCACGCGATCTGGTGAAACAGACGGATACGACCGTATCCGCGGGGACCATCGCATTTATGGGCGAATACGAGCTGGGTCCCGACACGATGATCCTCAAGCCACATGCTGCCGATGATGTGCAGCAACATTATTTCGAAGTCCTATGGGGCAAGTCGTTGCCACAGGTCGTCGAGGATCTGAATCTCATTGGAACGCCTGCGTATTTCGGATTCCATACGTTGGGTGCGGTGAGAGGCAGCCGCGATGCGAGTGCTGAAGAACAGTTCCTCAATACGGCCAGGCATCAACTGGAACCTGCCTGGATAGCGGTGATCGAACAGCGTCTTCCATCCCTCAAATAGTCGAGGTGTGATCACGCGGATACCGTGTTCTGGTCAGCACCAGGACCGAGCCGTGGAGTTCCTTTTCAGCCCTGCTTGCTCGAGGACCCCATCTCTGATCCTGTCCCGACTGATCTTTCAGGCCATTGGCTTCGATTTGGCCAAGGCGGCTAGGCAAGAACGACTCCGCCGCGCAGGCGGATAGATGACTCATGACGATCTTGCATTCCACGCAATAGATGGCTTCAGGCTGAACCTTGAGTCGTTCGATTGATATATCCTCGCGGCAACCGAGACAGATTCCAAAAGACACCTCGTTCAGCCGGTGCAACGCCCGCTCAATTTGTCTCAACTTCACGCTCGCACGATCCTTGAGAATGTGGTCACACCGTTGACCTTGCTCGCTGGCAGCCACGTCTGCCGGATCGGCTGGCAGTGTCTCATCGGACAGGTTCGGGGTCCACTGAAGCGTCCGGGCCAGCAGGGCGCGAGATTTGAGAAGATCCTGCCGCAGTTTTTCAAGGTGGCGTTGTCGACGGGTAGGAACAAGGACTTTGCGGCCTGATCGAACGATCCTCATCATCGCACCTCCTATGTGGGGTGATGGATAGCTGTAGGGGAGTGTACGGGAGATGGGACACGAATAGATAAAGATCCGGTTAACGGTCTGTAACAATGTGAAGAACCGAAAAAGGCCGGCGCCACGGGAAAAGAAACGGTCTCGGCAGGCTCGAGGTGGGTGGGTAAGAATTGTTACGATTTGCCTCCAAGACACTGCCGGCTCACCGAGTCGTCGGCCGTACGCTAAGTCTCTGTGGTTCACGACGCCCAGATATGCGCGTCACGTTTGTGAACGCCGCCGAGAAAGTGAGGCGGCGGTGCCTTGTGAACACCCAGTGTCCCCCAGAGCGGGCCGTGTCCCGTG
>DAISKX010000257.1:0-5870 GCA_036820725.1 Nitrospiraceae bacterium | reverse complement strand
CCAATCGCCCGATCGCGGTCGGTCGTGTACCCTCCGCCGAATCCGGCGCCGATGAATGGGATAAAGGTTTGTTCATTCAATTGAAACCGTCCGGTCAGCGCGGGCACTTGTCGTGTGATGTTCCGATTGGGATCGAGCGGCGGGGTATAGATCGGCCCGGCCAGAGTTGATTGACCGCGTAGGGCAGTCCATGTCGGTGAATCAATCGTGAACTCTTCACTGAACGTAAGGCTTCGTACGGTCAGGCAGGAAACCGCCAGCACGAACACGACCGCAATCCATTGCCTTGGTGGTGCGCCGCTCTCACCTATCTTACATGCATTCATTTCGACCAAATCCACATATCGCATTTCAACAGGTTCAAGGAACCTTTTTCAAGCCCTTGCGCGAACAATCTGCTTGAGACCGGTTTCCTCCCTCCCCGTTGCGAGCGCACAAACCCGTGGGATAGGCATGACACGTTTCGGACAGGCTACCGGACGCGGCGTTCTTTCACCTTCCACTCAACGTCCATCGTAAATACCTATGCACAATGATGCGGACGCTTCGCCTATGACGATTTGGCATACCTCTGCATCGACCGGATTCGGCGGGCTCGAGATCCGCATGCTGGAGGAAGCGTCGTTGCTCAGGAAACGTGGCTATGCAATCGAGTTCGTCTGCAATCCGGGCGCACCGCTCCGACTACGCGCGGCGGAGAAGGGGATCACGACCGTGCCGCTTCGAATGAAGCAGTCGTATGATGTTCCATCCATGATCCGCTTTTGGTCGCTCCTCGGGCGCCATCGCGTTCATCTCCTGCATACACATACGTCGAAAGACCACTGGATCTGCGGGCCGGCGGCACGGTGTCGCGGGATTCCGATCGTGCGAAGCCGGCACATCGGCACGCCGGTCAAGACCAATCCGTTCTCAAGTCTGATTTATACGCGCGTATCCGACCGCGTGCTCACGTCTTCAGCCGAAACACGACTGGACCTCCTTCGTATTCCCCGGATCAACGAAGCTCATATTATTGAAATTCCGGCAGGCGTTGATCTGACCCGATTTGCCCCCACGGTATCCGGGAAGCGCATCATTGAGGAATTCGGACTACGGCAGGCCTATCCCGTCATCGGCTACGTCAGTCGGCTGGAGAGAGGGAAAGGTTTTCGCTACCTCATGGAGGCCGCTCCCGCCATTCTTCAACGTTGGCCTCAGGCAAAGTTCCTCTTCGTCGGCGACGGACCTCCTTGGGATCGCCGGACGGCCGATGAGCTGCTGGAGGCTCATCAGCTCAGAAGTCATGTCATTCTGGCGGGCTTTCGCGCCGATATTCCAGAATGTATCGCGGCCATGACCTGTCTCGTCTTTCCGTCCTTCAAGATCGAAGGCACCCCTCAAGTTCTCCTGCAGGCCTTGGCTATGGTAAAACCTGTCATTGCAACGCGTGTCGGCGGCATTCCAAACCTGATTGTCGATCGTGAGACCGGCCTGCTTGTTGAGCCGCAGAATGCCGCGGGACTGGGCGCGGCGGTCGAGTGGGTCGTGGATCATTTGCCCGAAGCGCAACGGATGGCCGAGCGAGGGAGAGCCGTGGTCGTACGGGACTTTACGCTCGACCGGACCATCGAGCGGACCTCGACGGTGTATCAGGAGCTGCTATGATTTGCCTGACCGGCGATGTGCATCATTGCTCCTATCGCGGCGTCGATACGTGGTACTCGGCGTTTTCCGAGGCGCGATTGGCCTTGCGCTACACCGAAATCGCCGCCCGTTACGGCGTCAAGCTTACCCTGTTCATCACAGGCAAGACATGCGGGCAGGAACCGGCCCCCATTGCGGAGTTGAGCCGGATGTCGAATTGCGAGATCGGCGGGCACACGTACTGTGCTTTTCGTTCTCCCCTCCATTGGATATGGAAGCGCCTCGGGTTCGGTATCACGGGGCCCGCTTTCTTCCAAGCCCGCGATATCGCCAAGACGGTGCGTGCGATCGAGCAGCTGACGGGAAAACGAATTCGTACCTGGCGGAATCACGCCTACCGGCACGACCAGCATACGTATGGCTTGCTATCGGACGCCGGGATCGAGGTCGTATCGGACCATCTCTCGGCCATGGCGACGGCACCCGAACGGTATAGTGAACTGCTGATGTCCTTGCCGATCAACACCATACCGGATCATGAACACGTGCTCCATGGAAAATATCTGCCCGGCCGAACGGACCCCGAGCGACTGGCAAGACGGGTGAGTGTTCACGACTGGCTGATGACTGTTCAGGAAAAGGTTGCGGCTATCGAAGATCACGAGGGAATTGCGACGGTCCTGGCCCACCCGTTATGCATGGATGTGGCCGACGGCATGCAGTCGTTCGAGCAGCTCTGCCGGTTTCTCTCGCGCTATCAGACCGGGTTCGTGACCGAAACCATCAAACGATCCGTCGGCTGATGTGTCACATCGCTCCGACAAAATTCTCGCTGTCTCCGAGTCATAAGCAGACTGGCAACCGGCGGCAGGTTACACTTTGTAGTAGTTCCGATACCACTGCACGAAGCGCGCAATCCCGACGTCGATAGGTGTCGCCGGCTTGAATCCGACATCGTGCGTAAGATCCGCAACATCGGCATAGGTTGCCGGCACGTCGCCGGCTTGCAGCGGAAGCAGTTTCTTCTCGGCCTTCTTTCCCAGCTCCTGCTCCAGCACCTCGATAAAGCGGAGCAACTCGACCGGCTGATGGTTGCCGATATTGTAGAGACGATACGGCCCGGAACTGGTCGCGGAATCGGGATGATCGCCGGTCCACGCCGGATTCGGCTGCGCAGGACGATCGAGCACGCGAACAATCCCTTCGACGATATCATCGACATAGGTGAAGTCGCGCTGCATCTTGCCATGATTGAACACTTCGATCGGTTTGCCCTCGAGAATCGCCTTGGTAAAGAGGAACAGGGCCATGTCCGGACGGCCCCATGGGCCGTACACCGTAAAGAATCGAAGTCCCGTGCATGAAAGACAGTACAGATGTGCGTAGCAATGGGCCATGAGTTCATTGGCCTTCTTGGTTGCCGCATAGAGCGATACGGGATGATCCACATTGTCATGCACCGAGAAGGGCATGTGCGTATTGCCCCCGTAGACAGAACTGGTAGAGGCGTACACGAGATGCTCCACCTTGTTGTGCCGACACCCCTCGAGGATGTTGAGAAATCCGTCTATATTGCTGCTGGTATAGGCATGCGGATTGGTGAGCGAGTACCGCACCCCGGCCTGAGCGGCGAGGTGGACGACGCGCCGGAATTGACGCTGTGCAAAAAGCGCCTCAATCCCGGCACGATCGGCGAGGTCAAGCTTGGCGAATTGAAAGGATGGGTGGCTTCGGAGCTGTGCAAGACGGGCTTCCTTGAGCCGTACATCATAGTAGGTATTCAGATTATCCAGACCGAGGACGCCTTCTCCCCGTTCAAGCAAGCGTTTGGCGAGATGGAACCCGATAAAGCCCGCTGCACCGGTGACTAAGATCAATCCATTGTGACCCATCGTGTCTCTCTCCGATTGCGCTGTGTTCTTACGCCACCGATTTCGTAGTCCGGGCTCATTGCAGCGTCAACAAAACCGGACCGTCCTGCCCTGTGCGATAGTGCGATGAGAATTGAGACAACCGAACTTTTGCTTTCAGCTTCACGCCGCACAGTTTGGACAATGATCAGGCGCGTCCGTCCTGCTTCAGGAAGGGCGGATCTCCATGATCGAGCCGGTAGAGGGAGAGCGGCGCAAGAGGTTCTGCGAGAGATGATATCTGTACCCGGCCACCATCCGGAAATCGGAAGAGATCCAGCGCGCGAGCGTAATGATAGCCGCACCCTCGCGTCGCGAGAAGATCCTTCAATTTTTCCGGCCGTTCCCAATTGGCGGTGAGCAGTGCCGTTCTGGCCGGATTGCGCCGGCTGAACATAAAGGACAAATGGTCCGGGTACCAGTCCGCTCCGCCTGTCGCATACGAGACAAACAATTGCGCCTGGGCGGTCGCGCAAAGTTCATCGAGGTATCCATTCGTCAGATATCCGTTTTCTCCGACCTCCAGCCACTGACCGGGATTCGAGAGCGCGGCGTGCGCGGCATAGGAGCGGATTTCGCGGAGTTGCTGTTGAGAAGCCAGCACCAAGGAGATGGGGCCGTATTTCTGCACGAGTCCCTGAATCACCCCGTCCTTAATGGCAGATCGGCCGCTGTTCGTCGGACCGCTGTCGGCATGCACCAGCACATTATGCGTTCGATCCGCAATCAAGTAACAATTGCGGGGCATCTCCAAATCGCACGGATCCTCCCCAAAGAACGGGACGGACACGACGGCACCTCCATCAAAGGTCCATGTTTCTCCATGCGCCAATTCGATCAGATGTGAAAAGCCCAATTCTTTGAGCAACGGGGTATAGTCGTAAAAGAGTTTCTTCCGGTTCCGCCGGCTCGGAATAATGACCGGAATGTCCTTGGGCATATGCAGGAGCGTGCGCGGATCAACATGATCGTCATGGTCATGAGTGAGGAAGATCGCGGCCGGCCGTGGAAGCAGTGAGCCCCATAACGACGGGACGTTCGATTCCGCAAACCACGGCAGGAGCCAGGGGTCAAAGAGGAGAAACGTCTCGCGCTGTCGATACATGACCACCGCATGGCCGAGATGAATCGTATCCTTGTCTTTGGAGAGCCGTAGCCATCGGTCGCGGACCGTCGCTCGCTCTGACTTCATGAGACAGTCATACTGGACCAGGAGTTCCATCATGCGCGTTAATACTCGTTCCGCCTCTCGCCCGGCTGAGACCACGACCGTCCGAATCGCCCCGGCTTGATGGGAGCCGTCCAACATCCCCAGCAACTTCCCCACCACCGGCCCCATGGGACGATCGAATGTCACCGGCAGCGCCTGACGCTTCACGGCGTGGAAGATGCGCAAACCGGTATTGATCACAGACGTCGATTTGGTGGCATCGAAGGGAAACTCCCAATGAAAGGATCCATCGGGATTACGCCAGCACTTGAGATGTTGGCTAAGCTGCGGTCGAGAATTCACCAATTCGGCGTATGCGTCCTCGAGCCGGCGCTTTGTCTCTGGATCGTCAAGAGCAGCCCGGCGTGAAAAGATGTCGCTGATGGCCGTTTCAACACAGCTCAAGAAAAGAGAGTGTGCTTCATGTAGGCTCGCGACCACCTCCGGCGCCACGCCTCCAATATATGGGAAAGGGCCGGGGGGTTGGTTGCTTTCCAACTGCACCCACACCCACGGCGCCAGTCCGATATAAGTGTCTCGATGTAACCTGTTCCACACACTCATGATTGTTACGCGTTAAATGTCAGGGGTTCGTGCTGTGCCCTTCACACCTCACGTGCTCCGCTTCACCCATTTGAAGTCGCTGATCGTCGGCTCATACAGCGCCTGGATCACGTTACCGTCCGGATCGGTAAAGTAAAACGAGTAGCTGCCGTCCCGATGCTGCTTCGGAAGCTTCGCGATCGTCGCGCCATACTGCGCGGCATCACGCTGCACGTCGACAAACATGTCATCCACCGCCTGCGGGCTGTCAAGGATCACACCAAAATGATCGAGCAATTGCCCAGGCCCGCTCCGGTAGGTCTTGAGCTCTGGCGGAGGAATCTGGTGCAGGGCCAGATTGTCATTCCCTGAACTGAAATAGACATTCTCCTCGTCCGGTTCCCAGATGACTTTCATCCCAAGAAATCGTTCGTAAAAGGCACGGGATCGCCGCAGATCAGTCACACGTAGCGCCAGATGCCGCAAACCGCTGTGGGAAGGGGTCGTCATAGAAGGTGCCTGTATACTAGTGCGGTGTCCGAAAGATTCCTTTCACAAGTCCAGCGGGTTGCCCCCTCACC
>DAISKX010000256.1:0-5871 GCA_036820725.1 Nitrospiraceae bacterium | reverse complement strand
CGACGACTGCGAAGCAACTCGCAGCGATGGTCTTCTGTAACCGGATGGTTTGCAGAGCGCCGGTTCGAGCCGCATAAATTGTAGATGCTAGCGGCTTTGTTGGGACAGCAGTCTGATGTATTCAATAACATCGCGGATCTCGCTTTCCGTCAGTCGGCCTTGCCAGCTATGCATAGAGCTGAACACCAGACCGTGCTCGATCGCACGCTGAAGCTCTTCGTCAGATTTCAAATAGGAGCTGAAACGGTGAAAGTTGGCCGGGGCAACCTGGAGAGAGCCGGCCTCTGGTCCGTCACCCCAGCCGCCGACTCCATGGCAACGCAGGCAGTGTCGTTCGTACACCGTCTTCCCGCGGCTGACATCGGCTGGAAATTCCTGCGCCCTGAGATGAGCGGTCATTGCGGTGAGCAGCGACAGTATCACCATCACTCTCGTCGGAAGGATGCCGGGATTGCGTGGATCCTGGCTTCCCATAGTTCCCTGTCTTGGCTCTTCCTGGTCGTATGGGCAATGAACGTGGAATATTGTTGCTAGATATTCTTGCTTCCTCAGGCCGGACATTTCACCTGCCCTTCTCGTGCCTGTTCAGGATCACCACGATGAGCGATTTTGTCCCGCGCTTCCGACATGTGTCGTCATAATCCGGAATGGATGACTTTCAGGATCCCGGCTCTTCATTTCACTGTTCGCCGCTAGCCTTTACCATTTTTACTTTTTCGCAGCCACAGCCGGCACGGGATTGACCGTCGTCGCCTGGGGGCCATTCTTTCCCGGCTCCATCTCAAAGACGACATCCAGGCCGTCTTCGAGTTCCTTGAAAACGAGCCCGTGGAGCGCGTTCTTGTGAAAGTACACTTCCCCGCCTCCTTCTTGCAGGATGAAGCCGTAGCCTTTCCTCGGATACACCTTGCTAATCACGCCGCGTAATGCCGGAATTGGCGGGGTTCGAACTTCGGTGTGTGCCCGTTTCTCTCGAAATTTCCGCAGTTCGATGGCAATCGCGGCGAACCCGGCGCGGATGGCTTCCTCAAAGGTCTTGGCCTCTTTTCTCGCCGTGATCGTCCGGCGGCCGGGAAGAGTCACAACGACGACCGCCTCCGCGACGTTCTTTTGCTGTTTGTGGTGCTTGTTGTTCACGAGGGTGACGCGCCCATGAATGAGATCGTCCTGAACTTTATGAAGGGTTGCCATCCGCTCCTGGATCTCGGTTTTCCATCGGGGCGTCATGGCGACGTTACGGCTGTCGATCTGTAGATTCATGCTTTTTCCTCCTGCGTTGGCTGAGGGCACATGTCCAATGGTAACAAGTGACGTGCCCTTGAACAATGGAGTTGCGATCGTGCGGTCCTTTCAGGTGATGTTGCATTTTTCCTCAGTTTTCAGGCGGAGGATGGGGCCCCATGCGCCAATATCTCGACAATGAGGTCAGAAATCCTTGATACTCTGATGGACCATCATTTGCGTCTTGTACTCGTATGTCGGCACTCAAGAAACGACAACTGGAAGACTATATCCGCAGCCGGTACGGACCAGAGGCGCAGCTTGAGACGTATGGTCCGATCGGGAAGGAAACCAGTGGTGCGAAATATAAGCAGTACGGGTACGGGGCTCCCATCCGGTTGAACATCAGGCTCGGGCGTCGTCTAGTCCGCGTCGTCCTGGGAACGATGAGTCCCGGCCCATTCGGCCATGAGCACATGGCGGATCGAGCCCAGGCGATGCTCTGGGACTATGACTCCTACGGACGTCTTCCGCGACATGTGCGGTCGCTGGACGTCGGCGCCTTTACGAGCGACGGCACCTTGATGTCGGTGGCAGCGGGCCGGGAGTATTTCGTACTGAACGAATGGTCCGAGGGGGAGGGATATGATCAGGATCTCGAACGCCTTTCAAAAACTGGACAGGTGCGTGCATTGGATAAAAGGCGGACTGCCGCTCTGGCCGGCTATCTTGCCTCTATCCATCGTGTGAAACGTCGGGATGCCGCCTTGTATCGACGCAGGCTGCGCGAGTTGGTCGGCCATGGGGAATGTATTATGGGGCTGACGGATAGTTATCCCAAGCGCTATGCCTTCATCACGGAAGAACTCCTTCGCTCCATCGAAGAGGCATGTAATCGATGGCGCTGGAAACTGCGCGGCAAAGCGGCACGACTGTCCCAGGTCCATGGGGATTTCCATCCCTGGAACGTCCTGTTCCGGTCGGGGACGGATTTTACGGTCGTGGACCGGTCCAGGGGAGAGTGGGGCGAACCAGCGGACGATGTGACCGCCATGACGATCAATTATGTGTTCTTCTCACTGATCCGGTGGGGAACACTGCGAGGGCCATTCGAGGTGCTCTTCAGGACGTTCTGGGATACGTATCTCGCCAAGAGCAGGGACGAAGAGGTTCTCGAAACAACGGCCCCGTTCTTTGCTTTCCGCGGGTTGGTCATTGCGAGCCCGCTTTGGTATCCGGATTTGTCGATCACCGTACGCAGGAAGTTGTTCCGTTTCATCGAGAACGTGCTCGCTAGTCAGAAGTTCAATCCGGCGGACGTGAACCATTACTGCAGAATATAAATGCACGTCAATCGACATCCGTCATTGGTCAACCGTTCGCGAGAACCACTGAGCTGCAGCCGAATTGCCGAGTGACGAATGACGAATGACGATTGACCATTCTCCAGCGGCCTTCGCCGTCTGGATCACCGGCCTTCCGGCCTCAGGGAAGAGCACCATCACCGCTCTCGTGAAGCCCCAACTCGAACGATTGGGGCTCACCGTGGAAATCCTGGAATCGGACGAGGTCCGCCGGGTGCTGACTCCCGCCGCGTCCTATTCACAAGAGGAGCGGGATGTGTTTTACCGGGCCCTCGCGTTCATGGGGTCCCGCCTCGTTGCCCATGGGGTCACGGTGATGTTTGACGCCACCGCTAGCCGCAGATCATATCGAGAGTTCGCGCGCCGGCTCATCCCTCGTTTCGCAGAAGTCGCGATCGAATGTCCGTTGGCGGTCTGTATGCAGCGTGACAAGAAAGGGACCTACCGCAAAGGGCGGCACGGAGAATCGATGACGGTACCAGGGCTGCAAGCTCCCTACGAAGCGCCGCTCACGCCGGACCTCACGGTCGACACGACCGTGTTGTCGCCTCACGACGCGGCTGATCAGATTGTCGCGCTAGTGAAGAAGAAGTTCCACGAAGCGAGAGAGTGACCGCGACACTTAGGCAAGAGTAGTTGGTTCCATCTGCAGACCAGCCGGCAGCAGATGAACCATGCCGACTGTCTTACGCCGATACCCCGATTCGGCGAACCCATAGATCGGTTAAAGCGGCGAGGTCTCCCTGATCGGCGGTGCGCAAGGCATTGAGGTACTGTTGACAGGCTGCGGGATCGGTTGGCGCGGTCTCGACGTGAGGCAAGGCGAGCTTGTACAGGAGCGCGGCGAGCAGGACCCGCCCGATCCGTCCATTGAAATCCTTGAACGGATGAATCCACTGGAAGCGCCAGTCCGACCAGGCCAGCAAGTCGGCACAGCCGCGGAGTGTCTCACCTCTTCCATTTCGCAATCGTTCGGCGAGATCGTCGCAGAACTGCCGCATGTAGATCGGCACTTCGTAAAACGGCGGCGGGATATGGGAACCAACCTGCACGTTCACATCACGAAAACGCCCGGCCCAATCGGGAAACAGATGACCGGCCAGCCGCTTGTGGCGGAGGCAGAGCCATTCCGAGGCGATCACGATCTGCTCTGGGCGGGTCTGAAGAATGTCGTCGTAGATGGCGACGAGCGGGACCGCGAGCCGTTCGGAGACTTCTTGATAGGTGAGAAGGCCTTCGGCGGTTTCGAACTCGTGTGTGTAGGCTAGCTCGCCTTGGGCTTTGGAATCGCCGTCAGGGTCTTGAGGCGCTCCGTACTGACTGGTTGGTTCTCGAACGCCATGGACTGGCTCACCCGCTGCAGGAGGACCTTCCGGTGCGCCGCCGCCACTTTCGCCGGTGTATTGTGCTTGCTGCGCCACTGTTGCAGTCGCGCCTCGGACTGAGCCAGGTCGATTGATTGGTTGGGTTTCTCGTTCATGATCCTCATTCTCCCTCAGTTTTGTTGAAGAAGCAACCGACGCTGCTTCGACGACATTGATCTCATCTTCGGTCAAACCATAGAGATCATAGACGAGCCGGTCGATCTCCTGATCGGTTATGTCGATCTGGCGCTTGAGACGCGTCTTCTCGTCAGGATGTGTCGATTCGCCCAGATGTCTATGGAGGTCCAGCATGCGCTCGACGTGCGAAACCATCTGACTATGTCGTGCCTTGTCCGACTTCACCGTGGAGTCAATCACCCTGATGGAAACCTTTTCCATGTATTGGTAAATGAGCCTGTATCGGTACTGGCCGGCGCGGATACCAAACGGAATGCTGATGTTACTGATCACGAACCAAAACAGCCGACTATTCAGAATACCGAGGAGATATGGATCGTCCACACCGAGGCAATAACCGGTGTTGGCGAGGTACATACCGTCTCGATCGAGGAAGAATCGAGGCGACTTGCAGATATCGGGAAAGATAAGCTTCGGACGGTCAAAATACTCGTAGTAGTCGCATGAACGAAGCTCCCACCAATACTGCCCTTTGTCTTGTCGTTTTCGGGACGCTTCGGCAAACTGCTCAAGATGGCTCGCAAGTTTGGAGTGCTGCGCTCGAAACCAATTCCAGGCGTCACGCTCCGACAAATGAGAGGATACCATCTTCGTTCTCGCAATCTGTGCCTGTGTCCACCCGGCAGGCATTACAATCAGGAATCGGCCCTTATCCACAATCTCATATCGCCGAATGTTCTGTCCGCCGAGAAATGGCTTAATAAGCCTTTCGCTTCCACGATTCACCTTAACTAGTTCGTCACGCTGAGATTGATTCAGCTCAAATGCCTCATTCAAACCGGTCAGTAAACCCCGAAAGAACTTCCGCTTAACATAATCACCAAGCGGCTTGCCTGCTTTCATCACTTTTTCGAAGACTGCCGATTCCTCGTCAGACTTGAGCGCCCAGGCTTCTGATGAAAGGCGTTCGTGGGGAATGGTGAAACGATTGGCAGTCGCGTAGTCGTCGAGATCGACGAAATCGAGTGAAGGAATGCGGGATACCTCCACACGCAAGGGTTGCTTGGTTTTCACAAAGAGTGGGATGCAGACATAGGTGTCTTTTGCGTTCTCGAACACGGGCAGCCCGCCGAAGTCCAAGATACCGAGAACGGCTGCGTGCTTTTTGAGCGTACGGCGCAGTGGCTCACCATAAGTCGTCCGGAGGAAGCTGCTTGAAACAATGAAACTGAAGCGTCCGCCTTCGCGGAGCAGTGTGACGCTCTTCTCCATAAAGTAGGCATAGAGATCAGCGACGCCATCATAGGTTTCATACCGCTGAGACAGATACTGTTTGAAATTGGACAGCGATTCTTGCCGCACATACGGGGGATTACCAATCACCGCATCGAAGCCGCCGTTCTTCATGATCTCACGAAACTCCACCTGCCAGTCGAAGGGATTCACCCGCCGCATTTCGTCTTCATCAGGCATCAGTTGTCCCGCGAAGTAGTCCGGGCCGATCAACGAGTTGCCGCACTTGATGTTCTGGCCCAGATCGGGTAGCGCTCGTTCTTTCACAAACGACAGCTGCCGTTTTAACGTCTCGTCGCTTTCACCCTCCAGCACCTTGAGCAACAGACTGAGCTTCGTGACCTCCACCGCTTGGTTGTCGATGTCTACGCCATAGATGTTGTTCACGAGGATGCGCTTCTTCTCTTGGGTCGTCAGACGCCATTCGCCGCTTGCAGCCTGAAAGAGTTCCTTGCGGTGTTTCTCCGGCCCGTCATTCACGTACCAGTCAC